>CAZCRC010000062.1:0-9979 GCA_964500995.1 uncultured Actinomycetes bacterium | reverse complement strand
GCCTCGGCAGCGGAGAACTGCAGCGTGGATACGGCGCGCTGCACCTCGACCCGGGCGTGCTTGATCGGCTTGGCGGCCTCGCGGGCCAGGTCCTGGGCGATGGGTTCGATGCGCTCGGCGAGCAGAACAGCCGCCCGGTCCAGAATTGCAGCACGCTCATGTGTGGGCAGCGGACCCTCAGCCAGAGCCTGCTTGGCCACCGCGACGGCGGCTTCGACATCGGCGGCGCCGAAGGCAGGCACCTCCGCGATCAACGTGTCGTCGTAGGGCGATCTGATCTCGCGGGTCGTGTCCGAGATGCGCCATTCGCCCGCGACCGGGAACTCCAGAGCCATGGATCAACTGGCCTTTGAGTTCGAGTCGTTCTGGTTCTGGTTTTGGTTCTGGTTCTGGTTCTGTTGGTCGTCCTGACTGTTCTGGTCGCATTGGTCGACTGCGGACTCGTCGGGGCCGACACACACTTCGAAGTACGTAGGGCCGCCTGACTCGCCACCAGCTTGGACGTCGAGGTAGGACCCGGTCTTGCTGGCCGTCATGCCCGCACCAGAGCCGCCCCAGCCGCCCCAACCGCCGCCGCCGCTCCCCGAGTTCGTCACGGAGTATCCGTCGGACTTGGCCTGGCTGCTGTAGTCGTCGACGACGGCTTGAGCGCTGGACCCCGAGATCTGGTAGCGCGCGTACTGCACGCCTCCGGTCGTCTTGTTGCTGAGTTCCTCGGCACCGGAGGGAGGAGTGGGGAGCGCCGTCGCTGTGTCGCTCGGGGCGGCGGAGGGCGCTGCTTCCGAGGCGGGAGCAGCCGGCGACGTCGTGCTGCTGGAGCAACCAGTCACGGCAAGAGCAGTTCCCAGAACGGTGAAAGCGGCGATGGATAGTCGACGGGACTCGATCACAGTGAGACTCCTGACGGGGCGCGGGCCTCCAGCCTAGAAGGATCAACGCCTGCGACGCCCGCCGAATCACATGACGTGATCATGGATTCTCCGATACCCCCTGGGGTATAGTTCGAGACTCCGACGCGGAAGGGATCGCCGTATGTGCCACCAGAAGACCTGCAAGTTGTGCAGCAAGACCACGTGGGGTGGCTGTGGCCAGCACAAGACCCAGGTCATGCGTGGCGTCCCGAGTAACCAGCGCTGCAAGTGCACCGCTGCCGATCGGGAAGCAGCGCGCAAGAACACGTTCTTCGGCCGACTGTTCGGCTGACCCGACCTGCATCACCCGACGCCTGCTGTGATGATCGCGGTGGCGAAGGGATGACACGATGCGACGAGTACTGATCACCACGGGCAACGGGATGTTCGGGCGGGCCCTGATCGAGCAGTTGCTGGGGCGCGATGACATCCAGGTCCGGGCGATGGTCCGCGACCGCTCGAAGTTCACCCTCACCGGCCCCAATCTTGAGGTCGTCGAAGGAGACATGGACGACCCCGCCAGCCTGGTCGAGCCCACCAAGGACGTCACCCACATCTTCTTGACCTCGCCGATGGACGAGCACATCGCCACGCGCGAGATGGCGGTGGTCGACGCTGCCGGGGCGAACGGGTCCCCACACCTCGTGATCATCTACGGTGCCGTGCGGCACGAGGGCGATCACCTGGACTCGCTGCATCAGCAATCGATCGCGCACGCCAAAGCCAGTGGCCTGCCCTGGACGTTGATCTCGCCGACGTCGGTGATCGAGACCGTCATGAACCCGATCAAGGAGCAGATCGGGATGGGGTTGTGGCTGGGAACATCGGGCCACGGAAAGGTCGCCCTGGTGGCCGTCGCAGATGTCGCCCGCGTGACGGCCACGGTGCTCACCACTGACGGCCATGACAGCCAGAACTACGAATGCACTGGGCCGGCACTGGTCGACATGGGCGAGATCGCCCAGATGCTGTCGTCGGTCACCGGCCGCACGATCCGATACCTGGACATCCCCGAGAAGGACCTGACGGACGTGCTTGTCGAACACGCGGGATACGCCGATGCCCAGGCCGTCGAGACCGGGGTGCTCTGCCACTTCCGCGCCTGGCGCGAGGGCCGAGCCGAGGCGCTGACCGACACCGTCGAGCAGGTCACGGGCCAGCGGCCGCAGTCAGTGCAGGACTGGATCGAGGAGCACGCCGCGGAGTTCCAGCAGAAGCCCACCATGGCGGAGCGCATCGCCGGACTGGCTACCCGCGCCAAGTTCCACGGCGACGAAATGACCGACTGAGCGCCCGACACGGGCAGGTCAGCACACCTCGGGTCAGCGCGCCTCCGGGTCGGGTTGGTGGACCCCGAACGTGTTGCCCTCGGTGTCCAGGAAGTATCCCTGCCACGCCATCCCGGTCAATGCCATCTTGGGCAGCGCAACCTGTCCCCCGGCGGCGAGCACCTTGGCGGCGGTCTCGTCGAAGTCCGCGACCCCCATCGTGCAGACGTACGCCGCCACACCCTGACCGGGGTCGGGCGCGGGCGCGGGTCGCGGGAGCAGACCGCCGTTGATTCCCATCTGGTCATCCGGGCCGGTGACGATACCCCAATACGGTGACCCGGTCACCTGGCTGTAGTCCTGGTACTCCCAGCCGAAGACCGCAGCGTAGAAGCCCTTGGCCCGCTCCAGGTCATCAGCCTGGATCTCGAAGTGCACGACACGTGACATCTGCTTACCTCTGTTCTTTCGGGATGCCGGGAATCTACCGTCCGGGCGAAACCGTGCATCCATTAGCCACCCCGGCGTAGCGTCCTGTCATGACTGTGACCCGACGTCAGATGTTGGCCGGTGCCGGAGCAATGGGAGTCGCTGCGGCCGTCACTCCCTTAGGGGTAACGGCGGCGCAGGCCCATGGCGCCTCGCCCACTCCGGCCCCCGCACGACCCTCGGATGTACTGCTGCCGTTGTTCAACAACACCGCCTTCAACGGGCAGTTGTCGTTCTGCCTGGGTGGCGCTAGTTCGCACACCGCCGAGGTCGGCGAGGTCCTGCGACTCGTGCAGCAGGTCAACAAGAAGACCGGCAACCCGAGCAATGACGACACCACCACCGCGGACTTCGACACATTGGTGCAGGCCTGCATCGACCTGGGTGACCGGATGGAACGGCTGGCCAAGCGCGCCGGCAAGGGCAATCCAGTGTCGTACCGGCAGCGCATGATGCGCGCGTCGTCGTATGCGGCCCAGGCACTGTTCTTCGTGCTGGGAACCAGCGAGCCAGACAACGAGGCCGACTACTTCCGCATCTGCCAGGACCGGTGGCTGAAGTCCGCCCGCATGTTCGACCGGCCCGTGGAGCCGTTCACCGTCGACTCCCGCTACGGCGAGATCCCGTGCTACTTCTTTCCCAGCCCCATGGGTTCGGGAAAGCGACCGACGCTCATCGTGAGTTCCGGGAGCGACGGGCAACTCGTGGAGTGCATGGCGTTCGGGGTCACCGACGGTCTGGCCCGCGGCTACAACGTGGTCCTTTTCGAAGGCCCCGGTCAGATGTCGTTGCTGTTCGAGAAGCAGATCACGTTCACCCGCAACTGGAACAAGGTCATCGAACCGATCGTGGACCGGGTCCGACGCCGCAAGGACGTCGGCGCGGTGGGACTCGTGGGGGTCTCGTTCGCGGGAATGTTGAGTTCCAGTGCCGCGGCAAAGGTGGACCTTGACGCCACGGTCCTCATGCCCGGTGGCTGGAACTCGACCCTGGCCTGGGGCGACCAGACGGACATGAACACGGTCAAGCAAACCCACAACCTGCCGCCCGCGCAGAAGGCTCCGGCGCAACAGGGGCTGGACGAAGGCTTCGCGTCGGCGTGGCCAAACCTGCCCCAGACGACGCGCTGGGGCATCTACAAGCGGGGCGAGATCTACAGCCGCCAGGTCCTGCGCGAGGCGCGCGCTGGCAAGCCGGTGTCGAATTACTACGGCCTGCTCGAGAACATGCTCCCGTTCGTGTTCGACAAGGATCTGCGCAGCATCACCAGGCCGGTCATGGTCACCCGCAATCAGGGCGACCAGTATTTCAATGGCGGTGTCGGGACTCCGCCCACCCCCACGACCGGCAAGTACGACCAGCCGACGTACGCGTACGGCCTGCTGGACAAGGTGCCCGCCCGCGACAAGAAGTTCGTGGACTTCACCGCCGCGCAGGGAGCGTCCCTGCACGATCAGCCATTTGCGCCGCAGTTCGCCAATGAGGTCATGTTCGACTGGCTGGCGAAGTACCTGCTGCCACGGCGTGGCCTGGGGTAGTCCGCTAGGTTAGGCGCTGGCCGATCCTGCCAGCCATCGGTGCACCATCGGAACCACTGAGGCGCCCTCGCCCACGGCTGATGCCACGCGCTTCATTGACCCCGAGCGGACATCACCTACGGCATAGATCCCGGGCACGTTCGTGGCAAGTTCCTCCGGTGGGACGCCGTCGATCCAGGCGTCTTGCGGCAGGTCGCGTCCGGTCACGATGAATCCTCGGTCGTCGGTCGCGATCGACGCTGCCAGCCATTCGCAGTGCGGGTCGGCGCCCAACAACAAGAAGAGACCGTCCACTTCGTGACGGGTGACCTCGTCCGTGGTGAGATCTTGGATGTCGACATGCGTCAGGCGGCCCTCGCCGCCACCACCGATGACCTGAGCCGACACCATCACTTCGACTCTGGGGTTGGCCGCGATTTCGTCGATCAGGTACTGCGACATCGTCTCTTCGAGCCCGGGGCGCCGGACCAGCAGGGTCACCGACTCCGCGTATCTCGCCAAGTGCAGCGCGGACTGACCCGCGGAGTTTCCTCCCCCGACGACGATGGCCTTGCCGCCCTGGATCTCGCGTGCAACGGACACCGCACTGCCGTAGTAGACACCCTGTCCGACGAGTGCCTCGATCTCGGGGACGTCGAGGCGGCGGTAGGTCACGCCGGTCGCGATCACGACCGAACGGGCCTGCAGATCCCCGCGTTGGGTATGGACGACGTGGGGCCGATCCGCATCACCGAGGCTGATCCCCATGGCACCGGCGCCCACGTAGAACCAAGCGCCGAACTTCATGGCCTGGCTGAGTGCCCGCTGCGCCAAGCGCATGCCCGAGATTCCGCGCTCAAATCCCAGGTAGTTGCGGATCATGGAACTGGTTCCTGCCTGACCACCCACGGCGTCGGCCTCGACGGCCACCGTTCGCAGGCCCTCCGACGCCGCGTACACCGCGGCTCCCAAACCCGCCGGGCCGGCTCCGACGATGACAAGGTCGAGGACCGTGTCCTGCGGGAGTTGGTCGGGTCGACCGTAGATCGCAGCCGCGACGTCGGCCGCCGATGTCGGCACGAAGAGGGCTCCGGTCGCGGGCACCTTGACGACCGGAAGTTGCGAGGTCCGAATCACATTGAGCGTGGCACGTCCCACGAAACTGTCCGGCGGATACACCTTGTACGGAAGCCCTGAGCGATCCAGGAAATGCCGAATGTCGGCGGTGAGTGGTTCATCGCCCTGGGCGACGATCTGCACCCACGCCGCTTCCGCGTCGCCAGCTGCGGCGCCCCAGTCGGACAACAGATCGACGATTGCGGAGTGGAACTCCTCGTCACGCTTGCCCTGCGGCATCAACAGCAGCGCATCGAAGTGGTTCGTGGCCAGGGCGGCCACCAACTCCTCACGGTCCTCGCCTACTCGATTCCAGTGCACCAACACCACGCGACGGGCGCTGGGCACGATGCGTCGCCACCCGTCGCAGGCCTCGGTGGCTGAGGCGTCAGCGAGCAGGGATTCGGTGACAAAGAGCGCGACGTCGTGTCCTTGGGCGATCGCTTCGCTGGCGAGACTGTCCGCCTCGGCTGCGGTCGCCGCCCATCGGATGTCGTAGTCCCGCTGGTAGCGACTGAACTCGTCGAGGAGGTGTTGGGAGTGACTGTTGCCGACGAGCAGGATGACTGGTGCAAGTTCCGCCATGCTCGGAAACGTATCGGGAATTCGGCGCGTCAGCCCACCGAAGTCAGACCCCGATGTGACTGTCGCCCGAATGCCCACGTGAAGGCCGCGGCTGCGACCGCAGCCAGCCCGGCACCGACGAGTCCATTGGCTTGCAACCCGGTCGCCAGGGCTGCCGGATCCGGGATGGCACCGGCGGGAACCGACGACCTTGTGGCGACCGCGGTCGTCACTGCTGCCCCCACGATGACAATTCCGAGGGCCGCCCCCAGCGCACTGGCGGCACCTCGGTATGCGGACACCATCCCGGTTTCGGCCGGGGGCGCCCCGGCCATGACGGCGGCGTTGACGATCGTGATCCCCCCTACGGCGAACAAGCTGATGAGCGCGGAACTGAGGACGAGTTGCGCCATGGGAGAGGATCCGTCCAACAGGACCAGACTCAACAGCGACAGTGTCAGTCCCACAAGCATGGCTTGGCCGGCGCGGGCGACTCCCCACCAGAGCATGAACCGATCCGCCACCACCTTGGCGCCGACGATTGCGGCGGCATTCGCAGGGATCAGCCAGATCGCGGCACCCAGCACCGTCTGGCCGTAGAGGTACTCCAGTCCGAGCGTGATGTAGGTCAACGAACTCGACATCGCGATCAGCGCCACCGCGGCGAGCAGGAGCACGAGGTGCCTGCTGCGCAGGAGGCGCAGCGACAGCGATGCCGCGCCCGTCGTGCGCCGCAGCACCGCAACGGTAGCGATTGCCAACAACATCACCGCAAGCCAGCAGGCCGTTCCCAGCGTGGCCCACCCGTGATCGTGCCCGTGGTTGACGAGTTGGACAGCCGCCGCCACTGCGACTCCGGCGAACGTCGGAGTCCACAACTCCCCAACAGCCCGGGCCCGTCCTGGTGGCGGGATCAGGCGCGCAGCCAGAAGCGGAACTGTCAGTCCGCACAGCGCCCACACCAGGGGTACGACCCGCCACGGCGCGACGCCGACCAACCATCCGGTCAGCACCGGGACCGCCAAGTACACGGTGGGGAACACCATGCCGAAACTGGTGAAAGCGGCGATGCGCGAGGGACCGTCGGGGATGGCCGCCTGGAGCAGCCCCAGTGCCACGATCTGCAGGGCCGTCGCCGCGGCGCCGGCGAGCAGTAACCCCAGACTGACGAAAGCGATGCCGGGGGCCGCAGCCACCAGCAGCGACCCGACCACAAAAGGCACGGCTGCCCATTCCAGCACGCGACGATGACCGAGACGGTCACCCACGCGGCCTGCCGCGAAGACGATCAGCAGGGCACCGATGCTGGGAATGGCCAGGGCTGTTCCGGCTTCTTCGTTGGATAGTCCGAGGTCTGTGAGCATCGGGGTGATCAGGAACTGGAGGCTGGCTGACACCAGGAACGAGACACCCGTGATGACACACACTGCGGTCACGAGCCGCTTCTGTTCGAGGTTCACCAGGGCCTTTCGATCCGGAGCCCGACCCCGGCAGCCTACGGCGGTGACCACGTGGTGCGACCCCGATCGGGCAGCATCGGCACAATCGGTTCATGACCGAGTCAGCTGATGACGCCGGAGTCGCGCGGATCGACATCCTGTGGATCCCACTGGGTGCGGGGGCCCATGCCGCCCGAGTCTCCGGGCGGATCTTCGAGGGGGCGGCCGCGGCCCTCGGCGGGCGCCCCCGATGCGACCTGTACCACTCAGCCCTGCAGGTGCACACGCGTGAAGGCGTGTACGTGGTCGAGCAGACTCCGGTGCCGGCGGCCGGTGTCCCGGCCCAGCGCGGTGTCGTCGCCACCGGGGCGGTGGGCCTGCGATGGGCGCGCGGGCTGCGGGTGTTCCGGTACGAGGTCCGACGGTGGTTGGGTGGGGTGATCCCCGACGCTGGTGACGCTGTGGGCGGACCTCGACCGATCTCGGACAACGTCGCTGAGGTGAGCCGGGTGCTTCACGTGGTCGCGCGGGTACCCACTCCGGTGTGGGGGCGGGACGAGTTGGACACCGGTGAGATGTGGAACTCCAACAGCGTGATCGCCTGGACGCTGCGCTGTGGCGGCGTTGACCTCTCTGACGTCAGGCCACCCGCCGGCAGCCGCGCGCCGGGCTGGCGCGCCGGCCTCGTCGTCGCGGCACGTCAGGGCGGCGCCTTGCGCTGACGGACCAGGGCGGCTGGCCCGCCGACGGGTCACGGAGTGCGTCCGATGAAGGCGAGCAACTGTGTCTGCACATCGGCGTCGGGGGCTACGGCGACGCGGGGACCGTAGTGGCCGCTGCGCCTCATCACTTCATCCATGGGTTCCATGCCGGCCAACATGCGCGCACAGCCCTCGGGGTCCAGCGTCTCGTCCTGGCCGGTGGCCCGGGCGAGGTCCCAGCGGTGCAGGAACACGTCCCCGATGTAGACCATGCTGATGACGTCGGCCAGGCTCATGGTGCCGAGGGGGCCGAAGTCGTACTCCGTTTCGGCGGTGGTGGGGTCGTCCAGCAGCGCCTGCACTGCGGCCGTCTGCGCCTGCCACGCACCGACCGGGTCCACCTGCACATCCGGACCTTCGGGCAGTTCGAGTCCGGTGGAGCCACGCAGGAAGGCAGGGAACCACTCGATCAGGTGCGCGACAACATCGCGTGCGACCCATCCTTCGGGCGGCGCAGGCAACTCCCACTGTTCCTCGGCCACTCCAGTCACCGTGGTGGTGAAGGCCGCAGCCACTCCGCGATGCTCCTCAGCCGGCGAGTTCGCACTGCTGTAGTCGTTCACCGTGGTCTCCCTCGCTGGGCCTGTGCGGGTCTGACTTCTTGGCCCAAGCATGTCGGCGCTCACCCCCGAACTCAATTCGCAACGAGTGTCGTTACCTTCGCTAACTCGGCAGCGTGCAGATCGCGCTCAATCTCGAGGTTGTAGTCGGTCTGGACGTTGATCCAGAAGCGGTCGTCCACGCCGAGCGCCTTGGACAGGCGCAAGGCGGTCTCGGTGGTGATCGCGCGCTTGCCATGGACGATCTCGCTGATCCGAGTCTGGGGGACTCCGATGGCTTGAGCGAGGCGGTACTGGGTGATGCCCAGGGGTTCCAAGAACTCGGTCAGCAGGATTTCGCCGGGGGTGATCGGGTCGTGCGCCTTGGTCATGATCGGTCTCCGTTCAGTGGTAGTCGGTGATCTCGACGTCGTCGGCACCGTTGTCGGCCCAGACGAAGCAGATCCGGTATTGACCGTTGATGCGGATCGAGTGTTGACCGGCGCGATCGCCGGTCAACTTCTCGAGTCGGTTGCCAGGCGGCACCCGAAGGCTATTCAGTTCTGATGCCGCGTTGAGGAGCCGGAGCCTCTTCTGTGCGGCGCGTTGCAGTTCCGGCCCGAAGGCCGGGACGCGCTCACGGTTCCAGACCTTCTCCGTGTCGTTGTTCTTGAAGGACCGGATCACGGATCACATACTACTGGCCCGCAATACTACTGACACACATTAGTAACGGGCTTGACCTACACGGAGGACTCTCACCGCAGGACTAGCCTGGTCCGATGTCGACCCCCGAGAACGCCCTACCCGACTCCGTCTCCGATCCCGCCGTGATGGAGCGGGTCTGGGACGAGAAGTACTCCGAGTCGGGGCGCATCTGGTCCGGCGATCCGAACGGGACGCTGGTCAGCGAGATCTCGGGACTCTCCCCCGGCCGAGCGCTGGACGTGGGGTGTGGTGAGGGCGCCGATGCGGTGTGGCTCGCCGGCCGCGGCTGGCAGGTGGTGGCGTTGGACGTCTCCGGTGTCGCCCTTCAACGCGGTGAACAGGCGGCGAAGGACGCCGGAGTATCCGTCGAGTGGATTCACACCGGGCTGCTCGAGGCCGACCTCCCCCACGCCGGGTTCGACTTGGTGTCGGCGCAATACCCCGTGCTGCCCCGGACTCCGGAGGCTATAGGTGAGCGCACGCTCGCTGACAGCGTTGCTCCCGGTGGGACGCTGCTGTTCGTGCACCACGCCCAGTTCGGAACCCCCGCCGAGTCCGGCCAGGCTCACAACCACCACCATGCCGACGATGGGGACCACACCCCCGGAGCCGGCCCGTCGCACGAGTTCGATCCCGCCACGCTGGTGGGGGTCGAGGACATGCGCCG
>CAZCRC010000061.1:0-10059 GCA_964500995.1 uncultured Actinomycetes bacterium | reverse complement strand
GGCTCACCGGGGGCGTACTCCACCTCGCCCATCTGGTCCATCATGATGAACGGGTCGACGTCGCGGGGGTCCAGGCCGGCGAAGGCCCGGCGGACCGGAAACCCCTCGCCCTCCAGTCCGCTCGGCGCCGTCACGATCGTCTTGACCGTGCGGGGCTGCGCGTCGGTCGGCACAGCGAGGCGAGGCAGAGTGAGCGTATCTGCGGTGGCGGCGGGCATGAGGCCTCCTCGTCGAACTTACTTGAACACTCAACCAAACGCCGGTCACGGCTGCGTCATTCCCGCTCCGACGTCGATCTGAAGGATCCGGTCGTCCTGCGGACCCGGCGACCCGCGCCCGTCGGTATTGTTCGTGGCCACCCACAACTGCCCATCAGAGTAGGCGAGCACGTCGCGCAACCGGCCGAACTGCTTGCCGAACCACGCGACCGGCTCACCGGCCTTGTCACCAACGAGGGGCACTTGGTACAACACCTCACCCCGCAGCGAGGCGATCCAGGCCGACCCCGCCGTGATCGCCATGCCACTGGGGCTCGCAGTGGCAGTGGGCGACCAGGTCGCCGCCGGATTGATCATTCCGGGCTCATCGCACGGCCCCTCACAGATCGGCCAGCCGTAGTTGCCGCCCGCGACGATCAGGTTGAGTTCATCGACATCGTCCTGGCCGAACTCGCTGGCCCACCGTCGATCGTCGTCATCCCAGGCGAGACCCTGAACATTGCGATGCCCCAGTGAGTAGACCGGGGAGTCCGGGTCCGGGTTGTCGGGCGCCGGTCGGCCACGATCATCGATCCGCAGGATCTTGCCCGCCAGACTCTTCGGGTCCTGCGCCAGATCGGCGCGTCCTGCGTCACCTGTGGCGACGTACAGGTATCCGTCCGGTCCGAAGGCGATGCGTCCGCCATCGTGGATCGCCTCTTTCGGGATTCCGGTCAGGATCACTTCTTGGTCTGACAGTTGAGTTCCGTCCCACGACAGCCGAGCAACTCGGTTGTCGGACTCCGCTGTGTAGTAGACGAACACCTCGGTGACATCGGCCCCCGCCGGGACCGCGATCCCCAGCAGACCGCCTTCGCCGCCGGCAACGACGTCGGCCACGGTTCCCGCCGTTGCCGATCGGTCCGCATCCGTCACGAGATTGACCACGCCGGTGTCGCGACTGGTCACGAGCACGGATCCATCGGGCAGTCGAGCCATCGCCCACGGCACCGCCAGGTTGCGCGCGATGGCGCCGACCTCACTCGGCTCCTGCGCGGTGGCGGACGCCGCCGGTGCCGGAGCCGGAGCCGAGGAGTCGGGAGCCGGTGGTGGCGACGATTGTGAGCAGCCGGCGACCAAGAGGGCCGCGACCGCGACGCCAGCACCGGCGGTCATGCGAAGAGACATGCCCTCAGTTTCGCCGCTCCCGGCACAGACGGCACTCCAAACCGCCGCTGGGCGGATCCCCGGTCTCACCGACATGGCAGGGTGGACCTGTGACTGTTCCTGGATTCGCGGGGATCGCCGGTCGAGCGGTCCCCATCGTGCAGTACCCGGACCCGGTGCTGTCGACTCCGTGCCGTGCGGTGGATCGCTTCGATGACGACCTGCGGCGCCTGATCGCCGACATGTTCGCGAGCATGTACGAAGCTGAGGGAGTCGGCCTGGCCGCCAATCAGATCGGCGTTGGCCTACGAGTGTTCGTGTACGACTGCCCCGACGCCGACCACCGGATGCACCGGGGAGTGGTCATCAACCCCACCCTGGAACAGACCCCCCTCGCCGAGCGTCAGTTGGTGGAGGACGACGAGGGATGCCTCTCGGTGATCTACCAGCACGCCACGGTGGCGCGCACCGATCGCGCCGCGGTCACGGGAGTCGACGAGAACGGCGATCCGATCCGGGTGGCGGGCACCGGCACCCTGGCCCGGTGCCTGCAGCACGAGACCGATCACTTGAACGGACTGCTGTACATCGACCGGATCTCGGCGAAGGCCCGGCGCAAGGTGCTCAAGGGCCATCAGAAGACGCTGGCCGAACTGGCGCAGGACGAGCCCGAGTCCACGTAGCCCCGCCGCTTCGTCCGATAGCCGGTCACGGGAGCGCCGAAGCCGCTGTGGCGCCACCCACACGGAATCCGCGGCACTCAAGCCCGATCAGGGGCGTTTAGCGACCGATAGCCCCGGGCATAGGCGCGCCCCCCACCCGTGACGTGACTCACACGGGACCTTGTTGAGACATTTCTGCGACATGACGTAGGTTCGCCAGGACCGGTTGTCGCCGCCCCCATCGGGCAGGACTCCGGCGCGGGACATCCCGCTGAACGCCCCGGACAGTGCGTCGCAGCCTCACCAGGCCGCCGTGCAAGGGGACCACCGAAGAAGGAAGATCGTGCGTAAAGCCGCAATCGCTGTGCCCACCGCCGCCCTCGTGTCCGCTGCCGCCCTCGCCGGGCCGGCTGTCGTGACCGCCACCGCCGCCGAGTCCAACGGCAGCGCTGCCTCTGCGCAGGCCTACAAGAAGGGTCTGCCGGTGTCGCAGAAGCACCTGCGTCAGTACAAGCTGACCAAGAGCGAGTTGAAGAACATCGCGCTGGCCAAGAAGTGGGCCGACGGCAGCAAGCCCCGGTCCGTGCGCCAATGTGAGTCCGGTGGCAACTACAAGATCAACACCGGCAACGGCTACTACGGCGCCTACCAGTTCGCCGCCGGCACGTGGCGCGGCGTCGGTGGCGGGCGTTACGCCTCAACCGCCGACCGGGCGCCCAAGTGGGCCCAGGACCACATGGCCTACCGCCTGTTCAAGCAGCAGGGCTGGGGCCCGTGGGGTTGCGCCTGATCCAGGCCCCCACACTGACGAACAGCCCCGCACCTGGCACTTCTGTGCCGGTTGCGGGGCTGTTCCATGCGGGCGGGGGTCGCCGCTGCCTGAGCCCCTCAGCCGAGGCCCGGGGAGGACGCCGCATCACGCACGACCAGCCGGATTCCCCGCCAGGGATTCACGGCATAGCCGGGGACCGTCTGGGGCGTCACGCCGACCGCTGACAGCCACATCTGATAGGCCGTCGCCGTGACCACGCCGCCGTGCCAGCGGCGCCACACGATCTTGGGATTCTCGAGCGGCGGCGGCGGGGCGATCGTGTCGGTGATCTCCACAACGTTGCCGCCTTGGTCCAACGTCCCCCACGGGGAGCGGGTCTTGGCCTGCCCCACGGTGCTCATGTTTCCGACGTAGATGGAGTCGAGCTTCGGGAAGGGAGACACCGCGCATTGATCGGAAGTGAACGGTGCCGGGCACCAGTCGGGGGCAACCCCCGGGACGGCCTCGAACGACGCCAACGGCTGCGTGTCCGCATTGATGACATCACCGTTCGCGTCGAGTTGGGTCGCCTCGGGCTGCTCGCCCTCCTTGCAGCCGGAGACATCCACCGGACAGTTCACGTAACGTCCGGGATTCGTCGGGTAGTCCCAGTACGAGAACTTGCCGCCACCGTTCGGGTCGAAGTAGGCGGCCTTGATCCACTCGTCCTGACTGGACACCGCGAATCCCTTGTCCGAGTTCCGCGTCGCCTTCCGATTGCTCATCGTGTACATGCCGGTCTCGGTCGATGGCGACATCCGCACCTTGAACGTCGTACGCCGCAGTCGGTCGCCGGTCACCGTGGTCACACGTCGACTGCGCGTCGAGAGCAGTTCGCCATTGTCGAGTGAGTTCGCCAGGCGGGCCGCACGGGTGAAGTCCGCGACGTTGTAGGGCTTGTCAGCCCACTGCGGTGAGGCCACGTAGTAACGCTGCCCCCGGGGGGCGCGCTTGTTGCGGTTGATCGAGCCGTACTTGGGCCACACCCGCGAACTCTGAGCGGCGTCCCACAACCGGTGCCGGTTGCGACCAGCGGGGTCGACCGTGTTCAGGAACTTGACCCATTGGGCGACCGTCAGTTCCTTCTCCGCGATCCGATACGAGTACGGCACCCGTCCGATGCCCATGCACGACGTGGCCGAGACATCCTGGACGGCCGGATCGGCGTTCTCGTCGATGATCGCTCGGACATCGGGGAAGGCTGCCTCGCAGGACGCCTTGCTCTCGTAGACGTCGTTCCAGAACGGGATGATCCAGGCATCACGGTTGCGGGGTGACCGCACGGTGACTGTGTCGAGCTTCAGCACGTCGGGCGACGCCTTGGCCCCCGGATACACCTCAGTCACGCTGTTGGACAGGAAGTTCGCGGTGTAGAGGAATCCGGCGGCGTCGGAGACGATCCCCAGAGGTCGCCTGCCCGTGCGAGCGATCACCTTGGACTTCCCGCCCGGGACGATCTTGGAGACGCTGTTGGCGCCATTGTTGGTCGTGAACACATTGCCGTACGGATCGAGCGCGATCCCCACGGGACGTCGGCCCGTCTCGCCGAGGATCTTGGACCTGCCGGACGGGGCGATCTTCGAGACGTTGCGCGAGTTCCAGTTGGCCGTATAGACGCTGCCGGAGGGGTCGATCGCGATCGCCTGGGGCCACGCGCCGGTCTTACCGAACGTCGAGGCCACTCCTGCGGCAGTGATCTTGGTGACCGTGTCGGACCCCTCGTTGGCGGTGTAGACGTTGCCGGCCGGGTCCAGTGTGATGCCCAACGGTCGCGAGCCGGTGGCCCCCAACGTCGTGGAGACCCCCGCTGGAGTGATCTTGGTGACGGTGCTGTCGACGTAGTTCGTCGTATAGACGTTCCCTGACCCGTCGACCGCTACATCGATTGGCTGCTTGCCCGTGGAACCCAGGACCGACGAGACGCCGTCGGGAGTGATCTTGGTGACGGTGTTCGCCTTGAGGTTGCTCGTGTAGACGTTCCCCGACTCGTCCACTGCGATTCCCCGTGGGGTGTCCCCGGTGGTGCCGAGCGTCGTCGCCTTACCGGCTGGGGTGATCTTGGTGACGGTGTCCGCCCGCGAGTTGGCGGTGTAGACGTTGCCGAAGGCATCGATGGCGATGCCGTCGGGACCGGCATCGGTCTTGGCGAGTCGCGAGGAGTCGCGGGGCGTGGGCTCGGCCGCGGTGGCCGGCGGGGTGACCCCGACCCCCACTGCCACCGCGCAGGTCACGGCCACCAACATCGCACCTCGGGAGCGGACGGACTTGTGGACCACGGCAGGCCGCCTTCCTGATGGACCGGCAATTGGTTCACGCTAGCCGACTCATTCGGCCGATGGCCGATCATGAGAACGACCTGCTCAGTCGGCATCCGGAAGCACGTAGAGCACGTGCCCGCCGGGGTCCTGGAGCCGCGCGACGATCTCGGCCCGCCGCCCGCGCAGCCACACCGGCATCACCTGATCCCAGGCCGCCTCGGACGGCACGGTGACGCTGGGCGGGTCCACCCCCCACCCAGCGCCGAACACGTGCTCGTCGTCACCCTCGCGATAGATGAGCAGCTCTTTCCACCGCTCCTCGACCGTGAAGTCCGGCCCCCCGATCGCGGCAGCGCCGTCGCCGGGTTCGTCGATCATCAGCCGACCGGAACCTCGGGCAACGTCGCCAGGGCTGCCGCCAGCCGTTCATCGGTGAACGCCTCGTCCACCATGCGGCCGTTCAGGAACGCGTCGTAGGCCGCGAGGTCGAAGTGACCATGCCCGCACAGCGCGGTCAGGATCACCGTCTCTTCACCGGTCTCCTTGGCTTTGAGTGCCTCGCGGATCGCCAGCGCGATCGCGTGCGTCGGCTCCGGCGCGGGGACGATGCCCTCGGTGCGCGCGAACTGAACCGCAGCCTCGAAGCATTCCGTCTGCGGCACGGACTCTGCGTCCATCAACCCCAACTCGTACACGTGCGAGATCAGCGGCGCCATGCCGTGGTAACGCAGGCCACCGGCGTGGATCGGGTCGGGCACGAAGTCGTGTCCGAGGGTGTGCATCTTCATCAGCGGCGTCATCCCCGCCGTGTCTCCGAAGTCGTACGCGTACGTTCCGCGCGTCAGCGACGGGCAGGACGCCGGCTCCGCCGCCAGGATGCGCGGTGCGATCTTGCCCGCCAACTTCTCGCGCAGGAATGGGAACGACAGGCCGGCGAAGTTGGACCCGCCGCCGGTGCATCCCACAATCAGTGTCGGAGTGTCCCCGGCCTGTTCCAGTTGCAGGATCGCCTCTTCGCCGATCACGGTCTGATGCAGCAGCACGTGATTGAGCACCGATCCCAGCGCGTAGCGGATCTCGGGATTCTGGGCCGCCACCTCAACAGCCTCCGAGATCGCCATGCCCAGCGACCCGGACAGGTTGGCCGGGTCCGCGGCCATGGCCCGGCCCACTTCGGTCAGTTCGCTCGGGGAGCGATGCACCTGGCCGCCGAACGCCTCGATCATCAGCCGGCGATAGGGCTTGGCGTCGTAGGACGCTCCCACCTGCCAGATCTCGCACTCCATGTCGTACAGCGCACAGGCGAACGCCAGTGCCGTACCCCACTGACCAGCACCGGTCTCGGTGGTCAGCTTCTTCACGCCTTCGGCCTTGTTGTAGTACGCCTGGGGAACCGCCGTGTTCGGCTTGTGCGATCCGGCCGGTGACACGCCCTCGTACTTGTAGTAGATGCGCGCCGGTGTACCCAGCGCCTGCTCCAGCCGATGAGCTCGGAACAGTGGCGTCGGGCGCCACTGCCGGTACACATCGAGCACTCCGCCGGGGATCTCAATGAAGCGTTCGCCACTGACTTCCTGCTCGATCAACGCCATGGGGAACAGCGGCGCAAGATCATCCGGACCCACCGGCTGCATGGTCCCCGGATGCAACGGCGGGGGCGGGGGCGCCGGAAGATCCGGGATGATGTTGTACCAGGTCGTGGGGATCTGGTCTTCGTCCAACGTGTACTTGTGCCGACGCACGGTGTCGTCCATTGCCACCTCCAAGGCTGTCACTGGAACCTATCGCGAGGCACTCAGCAGGAAGAAGCGCGGGCGAACCGCAGCACGTTCGCGACGTAGACCCCTCCTGGCGATCGGGTGCGCATCACCGTCGCAACCCCGAAGTGAGTGGCAGCGGGATCGAGCAGATTGGCCCGGTGCGGGGGGGAGTTCAGGTACTGGCGCAGCAGGCCGCGTGCTGCGCGACGGGCTGTCGTCGACCGCCTCGGCATGGCTCGGTCCTGTCGTGCGGCTACGTTCTCCGCCCCGGACGTCGCCACCCGGCAGGCCCGTCTGATGTCGGTGAAGAAGTCAGGGTCGTGCGCCAACCGTCCGGAAAAGCGGGGTCGACCCAGGAGCCGGGCCCACGGATCCGCCCGTTTCGAGATGTCCGCGGAGTACCGCAACTGCGGCAAACCCTTGCGCGCACGCACCCGGTTCACCAGGACAGCCAGTCGGCGCTCCCCGGTGGTGGCTGCCTGAACGGTACGTGGCGCACCTACGTCGACGACCACAGCACTCTCGAGGTGTGGGGCAGCGACGGCAGTCGTCGGAACCGCGGTTGCCGCCAGTGCGACTCCCAGCAGGCCAACGATCGCCGATCGCATACCCGGGCCTCAGTTGTCGGACTTCTTGGCGTCTGACTTGTTCGCGTCGGGCTTGGGGGCCGGTTCGTCGGAGTCGGCGGTGTCGTCCTGGTCCGTGGTTCCGGCGTCAGGTGCCACGGCGGGGACATCCGGAGCAATGTTCGGGCCGATGAACGTCACGTGCACATGGTCTTGGTGGTTGGCCGTACAACTGCCGCGGTTGGACATCCCCCGCCACTGCGCGGCCGGCTTGGGTTCCTCGATCTCGGCGTTCCAGATCCGCTGCTGCCAGATGATGTACTGCACCTGGAACTTCTCGTGGTTCTTGGCGAAGAACTCCGCGATCGCCGTGCCCATGGCCAGGTTCGTGGGAGTCGTCGCGCAGCCCTCGGGCAGCATGATGTCGGTCGCCCGACCCGACGGGTGATCGGGGTACGGGTCGCTGGGACGCCAGCCGCCGATGACCTGCAGTTGGGGCCACAACGTCGCGGCACACCGGCCACCGATCACCGCAGCCGGCTGCATGTGGGCCTCGCCGAACACCTCGGGTTTGGGCGGGCACAACTTCGTGTCGGCCAGGATCTGGCCGTCGGGCATCATGATGAAGGACGCCGGGTCAGCGCCACACTGGAACGGCTTCTTGGATGCCTCGGGCACGAAGTTGCCGCGTTTGGGAGCCTTGAGGGCAAGTCGGCCGACCTGCCAGACGCGGTCCGTCGGAATGGGAACTGCATTCACGGCACCGGTCTTGGCGTCACCAGCGATCATCGTGTCGTCGTCGAGGACGATGCCCGCGTGATGCACCCCGCGCCGGGGGTCGGTCAGGAACACCACGTCGCCGATGGACATCCGGTTCGTGGGGATGAGTTGGGTGTTCTCGGCCAGTCCGCTGACCCCGCCGGGCACCAGGTCACGTTCGTCCGTGCGGTCATCCCGCGAGATCGTGGGCACGTTCCAGGCCCGATCGACCAACGCCGAGCAGTCCATGGCCGTGCCGGTGTTCGTACGCCACTTGTAGGGCGTCCCCAGCGTGGACACCGCGTAGGTGACCGCAGCCATCACCCGGTCGGGGACCACGGTGAGCGTCTCGCCCTCGGCCTTGAACGTCGTGACACCCGGGTTCTTGTTGCTGCCCTGGAGTCCGTCGGGCAGATTGCCCTTCAGTACCTGATCAACCGAGGCGGTCGGGACCCGAAGGTCCGCCAGGCGGCCGAGGTACTCGGCCCACTGGGCGGCAGCCGCGCTGTTCGCCTTCGCCTGTTCGGCATCGAGGAACCCACCACCGCCTGCCAGGTGATCGGCCCACTCGGTGGCGACATCAGCCAGTTGCCGTTGCAGCCCGTGCACCTGATTCTCGATCGACTGCAGACTCGCCTCTGCCGCCAACTGCGCCGAATCCGCCTGCTCCTTGACTTCCTGATTGCGCTTCAGGACCCGCACGGCGTCGTCGAACTGGTCGTCCTTGCGGTCGCCCACGCGCAGCGCTTCGTCGGCGCGGCTCATGAGGTCGCTGGGGTCTGCGGTGTCGATCATCGAGGCAAGAACGCTGAGGTCGGTGGAGCCGTTCATGTAGATCGAGCGCGCGTACTGACCGACGATCAGGCGGGCCTCATCGGCCGCCGCCTGGTTCTCGTCGACCAGCTGCTGCAGTTTCATCGCCTTGGCGCGGGCTTCCTCGTATCGGTCCCGGGCGGCATCCTGTTGGGCCCGCATCTCGCCGAGGTCGGTCTGGAGTTGACTCGTGGTGTCGGCGATCTGAGCGGCCAGGGGATCGGCGGCGGGTGACTCGCTGGGGGCCGGGTCGACCGCGGGAATGGGCGCGGCGGAAGCGCTCGTCGCCATACCACCGGACGACAAAGCCAGGAGAAGTGCGCCCGCGATTGCGCGCGTGTAGCTCGTCATTGCCCGCTCATCCTAGGTGGCATCAGGTGCCGGTGGGGGGTGGCTTCGTAAATCTCCGGTATGAATCTGCGACCTGGTTGCGACACGCGCCCCGGCGCGTCACGAGCAGACGAGCGGATCGGACGCGGGCAGCGCCCCCTCGAGCAGGTACGCATTGACTGCGTCATCCACGCATTGGGAGCCGTTGCGGTATGCCGTGTGCCCATCTGATTCCCACACCACCAAGTGAGCGTCCGCGAGTCGGTCAGCCAACAACTGCGCCCACTGCAGCGGGGTGGCCGGGTCATAGGTGTTGCCGACGACCAGGATCGGCCCCGCCTCTGACCCCGTCACCTGACGGGGCCCCCCGACGGGCGCCTCCGGCCATGCGGCACATGCTGCCTCTGACCAGGCAAGGTATCGGCCGAAAGCGGGAGCCGCTTGAGCCCACTCCTCGGCACGGGCTCGCATCTCGGCCGCCGTGGCGCGGGAATCGGCGTCCAGGCAGTTGACGGCGTAGAACGCCTCTTGGGCGTTGTTGCGGTAACTTCCGTCGGGCTGACGTTCCAGTCGGGCGCGGTACATGTCCAGCAACGGCCCGCCGTCACCGGCGAATCCGGCACGCAGTCCCTCTGACAGCGACTCCCAGTCACCGGAGAACGGGAAGTACAGGTGATCCAGGATCGCCCCGAGCGCCAGCGCCTGATTCAGATCCGTACCGGAATCGGTGGGCAGC
>CAZCRC010000060.1:0-10082 GCA_964500995.1 uncultured Actinomycetes bacterium | reverse complement strand
CATGTCGCGGCCGGTGATACCGAGGTCAAGGGTCCCAGCCGCCACGTAGGTGGCGATGTCCCGCGGCCGCAGCAAGAAGAACTCGACATCGTTGTCGGTGTCCTGGATCACGAGGTCGCGCGCGTTGCGGCTGCGGCGATAACCTGCCTCGGCGAGCATCTGCTTGGCGGGTTCAGATAGTTGCCCCTTGTTGGGCAGGGCGATTCTCAGCACGTCGGGGCCTCGCGTTTCACAGGTACTGGTTGACATCGTCGACGGACAGGTCACAGGCGATCATGAGCACCTGCAGGTGATACAGCAGTTGGGAGATCTCCTCCGCCGTGGCGGCTGAACCCTGGTACTCGGCGGCCATCCACACCTCGGCGGCCTCCTCGACGATCTTCTTGCCGATCGCATGGACGCCCTGATCGAGGAGCTCCACGGTCCGCGAGCCCTCCGGCCTCGCCGCGGCCCGGTCGGCTAACTCGGCGAACAGAGTTTCGAACGTCTTCATCGAGACCCCTGTGTGAAGCCGGAATAGGGCGCGCGGGTGGCGTCGATCTCACCCAATGCGGCCAGCGTCGCCACGACGGCGTCCAGAGCCTCGGCCCCCTTGTCCTCGGAACTTGTCGGCAGTCCCGCGCGGTCGAGCGCCTGCTCCTCGGTGTCGCAGGTGAGAACACCGAAACCGATGGGAACTCGGGAGTCCAACGCCACGTGCGTCAGACCCTGCGTCACGCCGGTCGAGACGTACTCGAAGTGCGGCGTCCCGCCCCGGATGATCACTCCCAGCGCCACCACACCGTCGTAGCCAGCGGCAGCTGCGCGCTGGCAGGCGACCGGGAGTTCGAACGAACCGGGGACCCGGAACGTGTCGATCTGCACGCCACTGCGTTCGGCCGCCCGCCGGGCGCCCGCGAGAAGCCCCGACATGACCGCCTCGTGCCAGGATGCGGCCACCACTGCGATCCGACGCCCCGTCCCGTCAGCGCGCAACGTCGATGAACCCGCCCCGCTCATGCTTGCCTCACCATGTCCCCTTCACCATTCCGTCAGTTCGGCGGGCAGCGACGGGAAGTCGTGACCCATTCGATCGGCCTTCGTCTGCAGATACGCCCGGTTCTGCTCGGTCTCGCCGACCACCAGCGGCAACCGCTCCACGATGCGCAACCCGTAGCCCTCCAACCCTGCCCGCTTGGCGGGGTTGTTCGTGAGCAGGCGCAGCGTCCTCACCCCGAGGTCGGCCAGGATCTGCGCTCCTGTGCCGTACTCGCGCGCATCGGCGGGAAGGCCCAGGTCCAGATTGGCGTCCACCGTGTCCCGTCCCGCGTCCTGCAGCCGGTAGGCGGACAACTTGTGCAGCAATCCGATGCCGCGGCCTTCGTGGCCGCGCAGGTACAACACGACCCCACGCCCCTCGTCGGCCACCTGCGCCAGCGCCGCGTGCAGTTGGGGGCCGCAATCACAGCGCAGGGAGCCCAGCGCGTCCCCGGTCAGGCATTCCGAGTGAACCCGCACCAGGACATCCTCGCCGTCGGCGATATCGCCCGCGACCAGGGCGACGTGCTCCTCGCCATCAATGGTGGAGCGGAATCCGACGGCGCGGAAATCGCCGTACGCCGTCGGCAAGGTCGTCTCGACGACACGTTCGACCTGTGACTCGGTACGACGCACATGCGCGATCAGGTCGGCGATGGAGATCATGAGCAAGCCGTGCTCGTCGGCGAACTCCCGGCACTCGGGGGCCCGCATCATGGAGCCGTCATCGTTGACCAACTCGCAGATCGCCCCAGCGGGGGTCAGGCCGGCGAGCCGGGCCAGTTCGACGGCGGCTTCGGTGTGCCCCGCCCGCTGAAGCACCCCGCCGGTGACGGCGCGCAGGGGGAACACGTGCCCGGGGCGCGTCAACTCCCACGGCTCGGTGGCACTGTCGGCGAGGACCCGGATCGTGTGCGCCCGATCATGCGCAGAGATTCCGGTGGTGACACCGTCGCGCGCATCCACGGACACCGAGTAGGCGGTCTGCTTGCGGTCCTGATTCACCGACGTCATCGGCGGCAGGTCCAAGCGATCCAGCTGATCGCCCGGCATGGGCACACACACCACGCCTGACGTGTATCTGATCATGAACGCGACGAGGTCAGCGGTGGCCTTGCCGGCCGCGAAGATCAGGTCGCCCTCGTTCTCGCGGTCCGCATCGTCCACCACGACCACCGCTCGTCCCTGCGCGATGGCGGCAACGGCGGCGGCGACCGGGTCGAGCCGCACATCGCCGTGATCGGACGCCACCTCCGAGTCACCGACCGGTGAACGCGTCGCTGCGGCATCCTCGGCGTCGTTGTCCGCGAGCAGCCGGTCGGCGGGTATCACCGGGGGCCCGCGGACATGATCCGCTCGACGTACTTGGCGATCACGTCAACCTCCAGATTCACACTGTCACCCGTCGCGAGCGTCCCGAGGGTGGAGTGGCTCAGCGTGGTCGGGATCAACGCAACTGAGAACCAGTGTGTGTCATCGTCCACACCAACTCCAACCACAGTCAGCGAGACCCCATCCACACAGATGGAACCCTTTGGTGCGATGTAGCGCGCGAGTTCCGTGGGCAACGAGATGACGACCTCGTCGAAGTCCCCATCGGGCGTGCGCGAGGCGATGTGACCGACGCCATCGACATGCCCCTGCACGATGTGGCCCCCGAGCCTGGTCTCCGGCGTGACGGCACGCTCCAGATTCACCGGCGATCCCGGGGACAGCTGGCCCAGGGTCGTGCGACGTAGGGTCTCGGGCATCACATCGGCACGGAATCCGGTGGCGTACAGATCTGCCACGGTGAGGCAGACCCCGTTGACCGCGATGGAGTCCCCCGGGCCCGTCCCCGCCACGGTGCGGGCGGCGGTGATGTCGACCCGGACGGGCCAGTCGTCGCGATCCGATGCAGTGGTGGATTCGTCGGTCACCGCCTCGATCCGCGCCAGCCGACCGACTTCCTCGACAATCCCGGTGAACATCGAGACCTCCTCGCAGCGACGGTCAATGCCCGTCCGATTCGCGCCGGGGGCGCAGATCGATACGAACATCATGGCCGACGCGCTGGACATCCAGTAAATCCAGCCGGACCGCGGCATCGATCGATGTCACCCCGAGGTCGGCGACAGCGGGTCGACCCGCTCCCAGGAGCGCGGGTGCGGTGTACCAGATGATCCGGTCGATGAGGCCGGCCCGAAGGAACGCACCCGCCAGGGCTGGCCCACCCTCGAGAAGGACGGAATGGATCTCGCGCCGCAACATCTGCTGGAGCGCGAATGCGGGATCGCGGGTGGGGATCTGCCAGAACCGATCGAGCGGTTCCGCCGACCGGACTCGCGCCGCTGCCGGAACGGATCTCTGCCCCATGACGATGCGCCAGGGCTGTCGCGACGGTTCCGGCGTTCGGGCGGTCAACTCCGGGTCATCCGTGAGCACCGTAGTGGTGCCCACCAGGACCGCGTCGTGGTCGGCGCGCAGTTGCTGCACCTGGGCCCGCGCCGCTTCTGAGGTGATCCATCGGCTACTCCCGTCCGCAGCCGCCACCCAACCGTCGAGTGTGGCGGCCAACTTCCAGGTGACGTCAGGCCGTTGCCGGGACATCGCACGGGTCCAGTCGGGGTTGAGGTGCGTGGCGGCGTCGGCCAGCACACCTTCGGTCACCAGGACTCCGGCGGCTCGAAGCGCCGCAGCTCCCCCAGCCGCCTTCGGGTTCGGATCAGTCTGCCCGAACACGACGCGAGCAATACCGGCATCGATCAGCGCCTGACTGCACGGCCCGGTGCGTCCGGTGTGGTTGCAGGGCTCCATGGTGACCACGGCAGTGGCACCCCGGGCCCGATCACCAGCGACTGCGAGGGCGATGACCTCGGCGTGGGGAGTCCCGGGGCCGTCGAGGGCGCCGGTGGCACGCACCGTGCCGTCGGGAGCCAGCAGCACGCATCCGACGCGCGGGTTCGGCTTAGGGTCACGGGTCGCGGCGGCGAGTTCGGCAGCCTGCCGCATCGCTGCCTCGATCGCTGCCTGGTCCAGCGCCATCAGGCACCGGCCGACTGCGCCAGGCCACGCAGTTCATTGATCATGCGATCCGGGTCGTCGGCCGAGAACACTGCGCTGCCCGCCACAAACACATCGGCCCCGGCTTCGGCGCAGATGCCGATCGTGTCGACATCCACTCCCCCATCGACCTGCAGCCACACCTCCGCGTCAGACGCAGCGATCAACTCGCGAGCCCGCCGGATCTTGGGCACCACTAGTTCGAGGAACTTCTGCCCGCCGAATCCCGGTTCGACTGTCATGAGCAGCAGCATGTCGAGTTCGGGCAACATGTCGGCGTACGGCTCCACGGGCGTGGCAGGCTTAAGCGCCATCCCCGCGCGGGCGCCCTGGTGGCGGATCTCGCGGGCCAGTC
Source organism: uncultured Actinomycetes bacterium (assembly GCA_964500995.1). Classification (GTDB taxonomy): domain Bacteria; phylum Actinomycetota; class Actinomycetes; order S36-B12; genus CAIWTL01. Next base: position 5,668 of record CAZCRC010000060.1, on the reverse strand, counting down.
GGATCGGGGCGTGGGCCGCCTCGACGTGGAACGTGACCGATCCCGCACCCACCTCGGCGTACGCCGGCGCCCACCGGTCAGGGTCCTCGATCATGAGATGGCAGTCGACGGGTGTGGTGACATGCTTGAGCAGCGATTCGACGACCGGCAGCCCCAGGGTCAGGTTGGGCACGAAATGGTTGTCCATGACGTCCACGTGCAACCAGTCCGACGACGGGATGCGAGCACACTCCGACGCCAACTCGGCGAAGTCACTGGACAGGATGCTGGGGGAGATCTGTGCGGTCACCGGCCCAGATTAGCCGGGAGCGGTCAACTGAAGATGGGTTCCCGCATCCGGACCCGGTGCGATCAGGGGATGCGCTGCACCACCGCGAGGAACATGCCGTCGGTGTTGTGGCGCTGCGGCCACAACTGCACGCAGTCGCCGACTCCCGCGTCCGGCACCTCGGGCAGCAGCGGCGCCGCCGGGACCAGCCGCAGATCGCTTCGATCGCGAAGCACACCCGCGACGATGTCGTGAGTCTCGGCCACATGGGGGGAACAGGTCACGTACGCCACCATTCCGCCGGGAACCAGCAGGTCAACGGCCCGGGACAGCAGCCGCCGTTGGATAGCCCGTAACTGGGGCAGATCGCCCGGCTGCCGACGCCAGCGCAACTCCGGGCGCCGGCGCAGCGCACCCAGTCCGGTGCAGGGCGCATCGAGCAGGATCCGGGAGTATGACCCGAGCGGCGCCGTCAGCGCATCACCGGTCACGACATCGACCGGCGGCCCCCCCGCCACCGTCTGACGCACCAGGTCGGCTCGGTGGGGGTGCTGTTCCACGGCGACCAGAGCCGCACCCGCCTGCTCGGCCAGCCCAGCCAGGTCCGCGGCCTTGCCACCGGGACCCGCGCACATGTCCAACCAGTCCCCCGCGGGGGTCTCGAGGCGACTCACCGCCAGCGCCATCAACTGACTTCCCTCGTCCTGGACACCGGCCCGGTGATCGCGCACCGAAGCGAACTGGCCCGGATCGCCGGTCACCCGCACCGCCCATGGTGACCACGCACCCGCCGCTCCCCCGGTCTCGGCCAGCAGGTCCGTGACAGACGTCCGCCCCAGGCGGGCCACCAGCGACACCGGACCGGGCTCGTCATTCACCCGCAACAGATCGGGCAGTTCTACCCCCGCCGACTGCCGCTCCAACGACTGCCCAAAAGCGCGAATGATCCACTCCGGGTGGGAGTACTCGACAGCCCAGCGGGCCACCGGGTCCGGGTGTGGTGGCGGGGCCACCAGATCCAGCCATTCGTCCCACGGGCGCTGGGACACCGCCCGCAGGACCGCGTTGGCGAACTTGGCGGCACCGTGCCCCCGGCGATGACGCACCTGATCGACCGTCGCCGAGACGGCTGCGTAGTCCGCGGTGGCCAGAGTCAGCAGCTGGTGACAACCCAACCGCAGGGCGTCCAGCACCACCGGATCGATCCGGTCCAGGGGCCGCGCGGAGCAGTGGGCGATGACCGCGTCGTAGCGACCCCGAAGTCGCAGCGTCCCGAAGACGAGTTCCGTGGCCAGTGCCGCATCTCGCCGATCGGCACGAGCCTGGGCGAGCGTCCGCCCCAGTGCCAGGTTCGCGTAAGCGTCATCGGCTGTCACCGCGCTCAGGACATCAAGGGCGATGTCGCGGGCGACACCTTCGGCGCGCGCGCGGCGGCGCGGCGGTGGAAGTGTCACTGGAAGGTCTCGTCGGCTTCGAGATGAAGGCCGCGCAACCAATCGGCGGCGGGCATCGCCCGCTTGCCCGCCGGCTGCACGTCGCCGAGTTCGACCGCGTCCGAGGCCGTTCCCACGATCCACCGGTTGCGACCGGCGGACGTGAGAACCCCCACCGGCGCGACCTCGGTTGTGCGGGTCACCGGGCCGATCTTGACTCGGGCGTCGCGGAACGTGGTCCACGCGCCTGGGGCGGGCGTGCAGGCACGGATCTGGCGATCGACGGCGAGCGCTGGTCGGTCCCATGCGATACGGGCGTCATCGACGCTGATCTTGGGAGCAGAGCTGACCCCCTCGCCGGACTGCGGCACCGCCACGAGATCACCGGAGTCAATGCCGTCCACGGTGGCGGCCAACAGACCCGCTCCGGACACGGCCAGTCGCTCCAAGAGGACACCGGAGGTGTCGTCGGGGGCGATCGCCTCGGTCATGGTCCCGAACACCGGACCGGTGTCCATACCCTCGTCGATTCGGAATGTCGTGGCGCCCGTGAGGTCATCACCGTTCCAGATGGCATGTTGCACCGGGGCAGCGCCGCGCCAGGCAGGCAGGAGCGAGAAGTGCAGGTTGACCCAGCCGTGGGTCGGAAGCGACAGTGCTGGTTCCCGAATCAGGGCGCCATACGCCACGACCGGGCACAGGTCCGGGGCCAATGCGCGCAACTGCGCGATGACAACCTCATCCCGCAAGGTCGCGGGCTGCAGAACGGGGATACCGGCCTCGTCGGCGGCGACGGCCACCGGCGACCGGGACATGCGGCGGCCCCGACCCACCGGAGCATCCGGGCGGGTCAGGACCGCGACGACCTCGTGCCGCGACGCGATGAGCGCGTTCAGGGACGGCACCGCGACGGCGGGTGTCCCAGCGAAGACCAGGCGCATGTCAGCGCCACCTGTCAGTGACGGTGTGGGGGCTGGCCTGAATCCGAGGGGCCGGTTCACCGAACCACTCCGCAAGGCGGATCTCGCGCAATGCTGCCTTGCGCTGCTCAGTATCGAGCCGGTCGATGAACAGAATGCCGTCCAGGTGGTCCGTCTCGTGCTGGATCGCGCGCGCCTTGAGCATGGTGCCTTCGACCTCGACGGGGTCACCGTGCATGTTCCACCCTTTGGCGACCACGCCGTAGGCCCGCGGCGTGGGGGCGAAGATCCCGGGCAGCGAAAGGCAGCCTTCCTCGCCGTCCTGGGTCTCGTCGCTGAGGTCCAGGTCGGGGTTCACGAGATGGCCCACCTCGCCGTCGACGTAGTAGGTGAAGACGCGCAGGCCGATGCCCAGTTGCGGGGCCGCGAGGCCCGCTCCCGGGGCGTCGAGCATCGTGTCGGTCAGGTCCTGCACCAGTCGGCGCAGTTCCTTGTCGAACGTCTCGACCGGCTTGGCGGCAGTGCGCAGAACCGGGTCGCCGAACAGCCTGATCTGTTTGATGGCCACCATCGACTCCTTCCGGTCCGGACAAGGGTAGCCGCGGCTTCGCCTCGACCGATCGACCAGCAACCGTCAATCCAGCGACACGGGGTCGATCTGTACTCGAATCGGGGTCCGGGTATGGGCGGCCGCACCGGCGACGACCAACTGCCGCAGTTGATCGCGCATGCCGGCGAAGTCGGTGGCCCGCAGCAGTACGCGCGACGCGGACTCCGTGAGCACTCGAGGTCCGAGCACCTCGACGTCATCACCGAACTGGGCCACAATCCGCTCGAGTTCGCCCGCGTCCCCGTCGACCATCGCGACCTGTCGGGCAGGGGGCAACCCGCCGGCTTCGCGGCGGCGCAACTCCGACGATGCGGCCATCGCCGGGTCCCACCGGATGAGGGCCTGCACCGCCGGGTCGGCAGAGTCAGCGGTGATGGCCAAGGGGGCACCGGGGCGCAACAGGACCGCCGCGTTGAACCAGTGTCGGATCGTGTCCTCGCGCGCCCGCATGCCGACCCGCCACAGCCCCTCTTGAGCGTCCAATATGGCCCCGGCTGCGTAACCGCCTTCAGCGAACGGCTCAACCCCGGGGGTGGCGACCACGACCGCTGGCACCGCCAACACAGTAGCCACCGGGTGCTCCCCGGTGCTCTGCACCACCGCGACGCCAGGGAACATCCGCCCCAACTCCTCGGCGGTCCGGCTCGCGCCCACCCGCACGGCCCGCAGCCGCCCGTGACCACAGTGAGGGCAGTGGAACGGGTCACGGGCATCACACCGGCGACACGTCACCACACCGTCGGCTGCCAGCGACAACGGGCCACCGCACCGCGGACATTCCGCGATCTCGCGGCAGTTCTGGCACGCCGTCATGGGTACGTATCCCGTTCGCGCGGTGTGGACCAGCACCGGGCCGGAGTCCAAGCCGGTCCGCAGGGCAGCAACAGCCGACTGGGGCAGCCGACGTGTCAGGTCGAACGGTGATCGGATCCGGTCGGACGTGGCGAACGCGTGGGGGCGCCGGCGACGAAGCGCGTCACCGTCATCGATGGACTCGACCCAGCCGGTAGCCACCCACCGCTGCACCTCGGGTGAACGAGCGACGCTGGCCAACAGGAGCGAGCACGGTTCCGTGTGGCTGCGCAGCGCTGCGACCTCACGGGCATGCGGATACGGAGCGCGTCGTTCTGACAGCGAGGGGTCACCGTCATCCCACGTCACGATCAGACCCAGGTCGCGCACGGGGGCGAAGGCCGCTGCCCGCGTGCCGATGACGACTCGGGCGCGTCCTGCCAGTACCGCCAGGAACTGCGTGTACCTCTCCCGGGGCGGATCGTCGCCGCGCAGCACGGCCACTGTGTCGCCCGCCATGCGCCGGGCGGCAGTTGCCACGAGAGCCAAATCCTTGCCGTCGGGCACGATGACCAGCGCGCCGCGACCGGCGGCCGCCACCGCCACCGCGGCGGTCGCCAGCTCCTGGGCCCAGTCGCTTCCCGCGGGCGCCGCCCAACAGGCGCGGGTCACCTCGCCAGACGCCGCGGCGCCGATGAAGGGCTGACCGGCCAGCCCCACGGCGGGCTCGGGTCCAGTGTCCGGCGGCACCGGGTCGGCCAGACCCCAGCCCGCCTCTGGTCCGGCCTGCCGAGGTGGGATCGCCAGGCGCAGTACGTCGCTGACGGAGCCGGCGTAGTGGCGAGCGACGTCACGAGCCAGTCGAAGGATGGCAGGAGTCAGCACCGGCACAGCAGAGACGACCGAATCCAGCGGCATCACGGGCCCGTCGAACGACGGGTCCGGTTCATCGGGGAGGACGAACCCCTCCACCAGTTGCCCCGCCAACCGCACCCGCACTCGGACACCCGGTGCCACTTTCGCCGCCATCTGGTCGGGCACGAGATACGTGAATGTGCGCGCCAGATGCGGAAGGCGGGTGTCCACGAGCACAGCGACCCGGCGCGAACCGGAGGCAGCGGTGGGTCCCCGCGTCGGCCGAGGTTTCAGTCCACCTCGGGGTCCGATCAGCGGGAGTTGATCGGACAGTCCGATCAGCCCTTGACGGCCTGCGCCAGCGCGTCGGCGCGGCCGGTGCGCTCCCACGTGAAGTCGGGCAACTCACGGCCGAAGTGACCGTACGCGGCGGTGGGCCGGAAGATGGGGCGCTTCAGGTCCAGGTCGCGGATGATCGCAGCGGGGCGCAGGTCGAAGACGTCGAGAACGGCACTGGAGATCTGGTCCGCGGGCACCTGCTCGGTGCCGAACGTCTCGATGAACAGGCCGACCGGGTGCGCCTTGCCGATTGCGTAGGCGACCTGAACCTCGCAGCGCTCGGCGAGTCCAGCGGCCACCACGTTCTTGGCCACCCACCGCATCGCATAGGCGGCCGACCGGTCGACCTTGGACGGGTCCTTGCCCGAGAAGGCCCCACCGCCGTGGCGTGCCATGCCGCCGTAGGTGTCGACGATGATCTTGCGACCCGTCAGACCCGCGTCGCCCATGG
>CAZCRC010000059.1:0-10130 GCA_964500995.1 uncultured Actinomycetes bacterium | reverse complement strand
CCACCCGTTACCGTGGCTCCATGTATGCAACCGGACGACGGGCATTCGTGAGTGCGTTGCTTGCGCTTTGGGCTGCAGGCCTCCTGCTCGTGGCGGCGAGTCCAGCGCAAGCCGCCGACACCATCGACGATGTCGCTGCCAACCTTGCCTCCGTGCCGGTCTACAACGACCCGGCCGCGGAACGGGCGATGACCGCCGACGAGACCAACGCCCTCATCCGCGACTGCCGCGAGACCGGGCTGCCGTACTTCATCGCGGTGCTGCCCCGTTCGGTGCTGACCAGCCAGTACCCCACCCCCAACGACGTCCTCGCCGCGTTGAACCAGAAGATCAACAAGCCGGGTATCTATGCCGTGGTGGTGGGCAACGACTTCCGCGCCGGAGCCACCCAGAACACGGTCAGTGACTTGGCCACAGCCGCCCTCAACGAGTACCGCGGCGACGGGACCTACGCAGTGCTCTTGGGGTTCGTCGCGGCCAGCGCCGAACGTTTCGGCGGCACCGTGCCCACCTCGTTCAGCGAACTGAACCCGCAGGGTTTCCCGTGGGGCGTGGCCGTCCTGCTGGGCGCAGGCGTGGCCGGTGGCGGTTACCTGATCTACCGCAGCGGCAAGAAGACCAAGGCGCGCCAGGCAGCCGCGTTGGAGAGCGTTCAGGACGTCATCGACCAGGACATCACCGAATACGGCGAGCGCCTGGCCAACTTCGACATGCGCGACCCGCGGTTGGACGAGGACGCCCGCGGCGACCTGGAGTCGGCACTGAACTCGTACGAGAAGGCCAAGAGCGAGCTTGCGAACATGACCTCGACCGGTGACGCGGCCAAGGTGACCACGCATCTGGAGGACGGCCGGTACTCGCTGGCGTGCGTGGCAGCCCGCTTGAACGGGGAGCCGCTGCCAGAGCGCCGCCCCCCCTGCTTCATCGACCCGCGACACGGGCCCAGCACCCAGGACGTCATGTACACCCCGGCGGGAGCCAGTGGCGCCCGCGAGACGCCGGTGTGCTCCCTGTGCGCTCAGAAGATCAAGGCCGGGCTCGACCCCGCGCCTCGCGAGGTCGTGGCCGCGGACGGCCGTCAGGTGCCCTACTGGCAGGGCGGCCCGCAGTACGGCTCCTATGCGAGTGGGTACTACCAGTCGTTCGGTGGCGTCCTTAACGGGGTCCTGATCGGCACGATGATGGGCCAGATGATGAGTGGGGGAATGTTCGGCGGCGGATACGGCGGTGGGTACGGCGGCCAAGACCCGACCCAAGGCGGCGGTTTCGGCAGCACAGGCGGCGGTGGGGCCTTCTCCGGCGGCGACTTCGGGGGGTCCGGGGGGAGTTTCGGTGGTGACTTCGGCGGTGGCGGCGGAGGCGACTTCGGCGGCGGAAGCTTCTGATCGCACCTGATCAGCGGTTCAGTGGCCCGACTGCGGCACCGATACTGACTCCATGAACTCGCGGTCACAACTCTGGCTGCCGGGGACGCTGGTGGTGGTTGGCGCTATCACCGCAGCCACCCTGGCACCGATCCCGGCGCTCGCCCGATCCGCCCAGCCGAAGGGCGCGGTCGCTGTTTCGGCCGCGGCCTCGAGTCTCGTGCCCGGCACGTCATGTCCGGCGTTCCCCGCCAACAACTACTGGAACGTGCGCGTCGATCGACTGCCGGTCGCCGCCCGCTCCCGGGCATGGGTGGCCGCCATCGGTTCCGGTCAGGAACTCCACCCGGACTTCGGCCCCAGCTTCGGCGAGCAGTCCGTGCCCTACGGCATCGGTGTCACCGTGGTCGATGCTGGCCATCCCACAGTGGCGGTCGACTTCGATTACGCAGACGAGAGCGACAACGTCCGCTACCCACTGGGGCCTCAGACGTTCATCGAAGGCGGCAGGGAATCCGACGGTGATCGTCACACGATCGTCGTGGACCGCTCGACCTGCCAGTTGTATGAGACCTGGGACACCCACCCCGGCACACCCCGGTGGCATGCCGGGTCGGGGGCCACGTGGAACTTGCGATCCAACCGACTTCGGCCCAAGGGCTGGACGTCGGCAGACGCGGCTGGATTGCCGATCCTGCCGGGCCTGTTGACCTACGACGAAGTCGCCGCCGGCCGAGTCACTCATGCCATCAGGTTCACCGCCCCGGTCACACGGGATCGCTTCATCTGGCCCGCTCGGCATCGCGCGGGGGCCACCGAAGCGGCCTCGCATCCGCCCATGGGCGCGCGGCTGCGGTTGCGCAGTTCGTTCGACACCAGCAGCTACAGCCCGGCGGCGCGCGTGGTGCTACGCGGCATGAAGGAGTACGGCATCGTGCTCGCCGACAACGGCAGTGCCTGGTACTTCCAGGGCACGGCCGACGAACGGTGGCCCGAGGACTTGATCTCTGACCTCAAACGGATCCCTGGCGATGCGTTCGAGGCTGTCAAGACCCGGCCCCTTCGGGTGTCTGCGAACTCGGCCGCCACGCGGCCGTTCAGTCGGTGATGTGCAACTGGCGGGCGGCCTCGGCGATCGAGCCTGACAACGAGGGGTAGACCGTGAAGGTCCCGGCCAGTTGATCCACCGTCAGCCGTTGATCGACCGCCACCGTCAGTGCATGAACGAGTTCGCTGGCGTGTGGGGCCACCACCACCCCACCGACCACGATGCGGGTGCCCCGCCGACAGAAGATCTTGACGAACCCGTCGTCGAATCCCTGCATCTTGGCGCGGGCGTTCGTGCGAAGCGGCACCAAGACCGCCTCGGCGTTGATCTGACCCGCGTCGACCTCGGCCTGGCTGTACCCGACCGTCGCGATCTTCGGTTCGGTGAACACGTTGCTGGACACCATCTTCAGGTCCAGTGGGTGGACGGCTTGTCCCAGGACGTGCCACATCGCGATCCGCCCCTGCATGGCGGCGACCGACGCGAGCATGAGCACCCCGGTGCAGTCCCCGGCCGCGTAGACGCCAGGCGCTGAGGTCCGCGACACCCGATCGACGGTGATGAAGCCGCGGTCATCGGTGGCGACCCCGGCCTCGGCGAGGCCCAGACTCTCGGTGTTCGGAACTGAGCCCACTGCCAGCAGGCAGTGGGACCCGGTGAGCACCGACCCGTCAACGAGTTCGACCTCGACGCCGTCGTGTGTGCGGCGCACCGCCGCCGCACGACTTCGTGGCCGGACCTGAACCCCCCGCCGGGCGAAAGCCCGCTCCAGTGCTGCCGCTGCGTCGGCATCTTCCCCCGGCAGGACCCGATCCCGGGACGACACCAGGACCACGTCACTGCCCATGGCACGGTAGGCCGCCGCGAACTCCGCCCCGGTGACCCCGGAGCCCACCACGATGAGCCGCTGCGGAAGCTCGGTCAACCGATAGACCTGCTCCCAGGTCAGGATTCGGTCCCCGTCCGCCTCACTACCCGAAAGAAGTCGCGGCCGGGCGCCGGTGGACACGAGCACGGCGTCGGCGCTCAGTTCGCTTTGGGCGCCCGCCGCGTCGACGGCCACCAGACCGGGTGCCAGCAGTCGCCCAATTCCACGGATAACCGAGATGCCCGCCGACTCGAGGCGCTCTCGCGTGTCGCGCGATTGCTGGTCGGCCAGAGCCAGGATCCGGGCGTTGACCTGGGCAAGGTCCACCGACAACAAGTCTGGCCGCGCGGGAGCACCGGCGATCGTGACGCCCAACGCGTGGGATTCGCCTGCCTCGGTGAGGATGTCCGACACCGCGATCAGGGCCTTGCTCGGGACACAGTCGGTCAGCACGGCCGACCCCCCGATGCCATCCCGGTCAACGACCGTGACGTCCGCACCGTTCTGCACCGCCACCAAAGCGGCTTCATATCCGCCGGGGCCACCGCCGATGATCACAACTCGGGTCACGGCTGCATTCTTGCCGACGCCTCGCCGGGTGCGGGGCAGCACCCGCTCAATCAGGGGCGGGCGAGCATCCCGATCGAGTTGTCCGAGCCGTCCTTCCACACGTACTGCAGGATGTCGTCCGGGGCCGGCGTCAGGGTGACGTCGCCCGTGCCGTCGCACGACCCTTCGGCGCCCGACGTGATCGTCTCGGTGAACGTGAACGACCCCTCCTCCTGACCGTTGTACACCCACGTACCGGAACATCCGCCGGGGCCGCCGATGCCGCGGTACGAGGCTTCGGCCCCCTGCTGGCCCACCACCAGCGGGGCAGCGATCGTGACCGTCACCGAGAACGTCGAACCTGTGTTCTCGGTGAGATTGCCCTTCCAGACACCGGTGATCTCGGGTGCGGTCGTGGGCGGGGGCGCGTCACCCCCCACCTGGGTGCAGGCACCCAAGGGAAGGACCAGCGCAGCAAGAGCAGCGATCACTCGTGTCATGCCGTCCACTATGGCGGTTGGGTCCCATCCTCGTCCGGCATCGGCGCAACTGCCCGTCCGACCGCCGCCGCGGCTGGCAGGATATGGCCGTGAGCCAGCCCGATCCGACTCCCGCGGCGGCCACGACGGTCGAGTCCCCCGCGGCTGCCAGCAAGGGCGGCGTCGCCCGTGTCGTCATGATCGCAATCGGTGTCGGGATCATGGTGGCACCCGGTGTCGTCATCGCCTTGGCCTGGACCCCCGAGGCAGCCAGTCCGCTCATCCTGGGAGCCCTCGTCGGCGCCACCAGTGCCATGTCCGCAGGCCAGCGGTGGGCGCTGCTCGAAGTGTTCCTCCTGCTCTTGGCCGCGCCAGTGGCCATCGTCGCAGGACAGGTGCCGACGGCCGGTGCCGCCTTCATGGCATTGCTGTGCCTGGGCGCAGGATTGACCGCGCAGTGGGGGATGCATGGATCGTTCACGATGATCCCGCTCGTCCTGGCCTACCCGATGATCCATCCGCCTGCGCTCGGTGAACTGGCGATCGATCGCAACGCCTCGGCGTACGTCCTGACACTGAGCCTGCTGATGTTCACCGGGGCATTGTGGATGGCAGTCGTCGTGCCACTCCTGGCGCGACATCGCTCGCTGCCGGCCCTGCAACCCGCGAGTCGTCAGGACACCTTGACCTACACGGTGATCATCACGGTGCTGTGTTCTGTGAACACCTTCGGCGTCCTCACCCTGAACCCGTCGTCGCAAGGAGCGTGGCTGATCCTGACCCTGATTGCCGTGACCCAACTGGGTCCCTTGAAGTCGGTGCGCAAGACCGTCTATCGCGTGATCGGGACCGTGTTCGGGACGGCGATCGCTGCTGGCGTGGCTGTCGCCGTGCCCAGCGGCGGGCTGCAACTCCTCGTCGCGATGGTGTGCCTGGTGGTGGCGCTGTACTTCCGAACCGCGCACTACTGGGTGTACGTCACGTTCTTGACTCCGACGGTGGTCCTGCTGTCGGCCAGCGGCGACGTCACGGCCACGGGCGAGTCCCGGGTTCTCTACACCGTGATCGCCGCAAGTCAGGTGGTGCTCGCCAGCGCCATCGTCTTCGCTTACCAGCATCGCCGTTCCCAGGGGGAATCGTCATCGAAGCCGATACGCCAGGAGCCGATTGTCGACCCCGCTGTCACCGAGTGAGCCCTTGCGGAAACCCCACGTCGCGCATCCCTGATCGCTAGGCTCGCCGTCAGCGGAAGGTGGTGAGAGGTGAACCTCGAAAAGGTCGTGTTCGGCTTCTTCGTGCTGCTTGCCGCCACGCTGAACTTCGGGTTCTTCATCGGGGACATCGACCGGCCGGAACTGCACAACATCTACGAGCTGATGGCCGCGGTGGTGGTCAACCTGGTCGTGGTCGTCCTGAAGTTCGGCGACCGCACCCAGATGGGCGCGATCCACCTGGCCACGAGCCTGGTCGCCAGCCTGCAGTTGATCACCGCTGCCGGGGTGTGGGCCTACTACGAGAACGTCACCGAGGGTGGTATTTCGGGGGCCGAGATGGCCAGCGTCGTCTCGCTGTCCGGGGGTGCCCTGTTCGCGAACATCGTGTCCGTGGTGTTGCTCGTCATCGAGACAGCGTCGTTCCGGCGCAACTGACGATGTCCGACCCACGCGCGCGGTCGCTGCCGTCGGATGACAACGGACCCTCCTCGACTGCGATCTTCATGGTCCTGCGCCGGATGCGCGCCCCGCTCCTGGTGCTGATCGTGACGTTCGCCGTCAGCGTCTTCGGACTCACCTTGGTGCCGGGCGTCACTCCCCAGGGGGAACCGTGGCGCATGGACGTGTTCGACGCGTTCTACTTCATGAGCTATACCGCCTCGACGATCGGGTACGGCGAAATCCCCTACCCCTTCACGACCGGACAGCGGATGTGGGTCACGATCTCGATCTACTTGACCGTCATCGCATGGGCGTACGCGATCGGAACCGTGTTCGCGCTGCTGGGCGACAAGGGCTTCAAGACCGCCCTCACCACGCAGCGGTTCGCCCGGGTGGTGCGGCATCTGCGCGAACCGTTCCAGTTGATGGTCGGCTTCGGGCAAGCGGGTGAGTTGCTGGCGCGGTCGTTGGACAGCATGGACAAACGGCTCGTCACATTGGACATCGATCAGGAGCGGATCGACGCCCTGGAATTGGCGGCCTTCCATAACGACGTCCCGGGACATGTGGGCGACGCCCGCAACCCCGAGGAACTCATCCGCGCTGGGCTGATGAACCCCTACTGCAATGGTGTCATCGCTCTCACCGACGACGATGAGGCGAATCTGGCGGTCGTCATGGCGGCGGCCCTGCTGCGTCCCGAACTTCCGGTGGTCGCCCGCACCACCTCGCACGCCATCGCGACGCGTATGGCGGATTTCGGCTCCCCTCAGATCATCGACCCGTTCGATCTCTTCGGCGACGAACTCCTGCTCGACGTCACCGCCCCGGACACGGCCCGACTGGTGGAGTGGCTCACCTCGGGTCCCGGTGATCACCTCGCTCCCCGGCCCACCGTCCCCGCCCGGGGGCGCTGGATCGTCTGCGGCTACGGCCGGTTCGGTTCCCGGCTCACCCAAGACCTGCTGCAGCACGATGTCGACGTCACGGTGATCGACCCGCAGGACATCACCGATCCCAGAGTCCGCCACATCCAGGGCGACGCGACCGATCCCCGCGTCCTCGCCCAAGCGGGCCTCAGCGAGGCTGTCGCCTTCGCCGCCGCGACCGACAACGACACCACGAACCTGTCCCTGACCGTGGCTGCGCGTCAGACCGATGCCGACCTGTTCCTGGTAGCCCGGCAGAACCAACCGGTGAACGCGCCCCTGTTCACTGCGTTGGACATCGACGCGGTGCTGGTGCCGACGCGACTGGTGGCCCACGAGGTCACCGCCCGCATCGGCGATCCCACGTTGTGGCGATTCATCCAAGCGGCCCGCCAGCGCCCGGACGACTGGTCCCGGGCCCTGCTCGAGCGACTCGAGCGCGGCTGCGGCGACATCCGCCCCGACCTGTGGGAGCCAGTGCTCGACGGGTTGGACAACCCACCGCTGGTGGCCTGGCTCGCCGGGGACGCCCAACTGGGCGATCTGCTGCACGACCCCGACGACCGCAGCCGCGAGCTGGACTGCGTGGTGTTGCTGCTCCAACGTGACGACGACACGATCCTGGCGCCGGGCCCCGACACCACGTTGCGGCAGGGGGATCACCTGCTCATTGCCGGCACCGCCTCCGCGCGTCGCGCGCTGGACAACATTCTCAGCGTCCCCGAGGTGTTCGCCTACGTCACGAGCGGCAGACGGGTGGGGAACAGTTGGCTGTGGCGCACAATGGCCAACCGCCACTGAACCGGTGGGCCGGACTGCCACAATCCGCTCATGAACATGGACCGACGGTCGTTCCTGGCATCAGCATCGCTGGTGGCCGCTTCGGCCGCGGGGGCACCGCTGCTGGCTGGCTGCACGACAGAGTCAAGTGGTGGCAGTTCGACCGGCGGCACCTCCGACGCTGCGTTGAACGACCTGCAGGGCCGGCTGTCAGGATCGCTGGTGCGACCGGATCAGCCCGACTTCGCCGCGCAGAATCTGCCGGCCAACGATGTCTACGCCTCGGTCACGCCACTCGCCATCGCCATGTGCGCCGACCCAGCGGATGTCGCAACGTGCGTGAACTGGTGTCGTGACGAGGGAATCCAACCCGTGGTCCGTGGGGGTGGCCACAACTACATCGGGGCGTCCACGACGACGGGCCTGCTGATAAAGACGACTTCGCCTACGTGTCCGAACACGCCCAGCAGGGGTCCTTCGTGAACTGGCCGTACGCCCAACTACCGGACTGGGAAACCGCCTACTACGGCGACAACGCAGTTCGCCTGCGCCAGGTCAAGCAGCGGTACGACCCGGACAACCTGTTCCGGTACGACCAGAGCATCCCTCTGCCCTGACCCGACGTCAGTCCAGTCCCGCCAGCTGCAGCAGTTGCTCGGCTGCGGCCGCGGGGGTGATCCGTCCCGCAGCGACCTCGGTCTCGATCTGGGCGGACTGCGCCTGGACTCGAGGGTCGTGTCGGACCCGGGTAAGGAGTCGGTCCTGCACGGTGTCCCACAGCCACGCCACCCGCTGCTGGGCTCGCAGGTGCTCCAGCCGACCGGACCCCTGCAGCCACTGCCGATGCTCTCGGACCGCGGCCCACACCTCGGGCACACCGGCGCCGGTCAGTGCCGAGCACGTGAGCACGGGGGGCTTCCACTGCTCACTGTCGCGGCCAGCGACAAGATGCAAGGCCCCCGACAACTCCCGGGCGGCCTGGCGGGCTTCGGGAGCATGATCACCGTCTGCCTTGTTGACGGCGATCACATCGGCCAACTCCAGGATGCCCTTCTTGATGCCCTGCAGTTGGTCCCCTGTTCGCGCCAGCGCCAGGAGTAGGAACGTATCGACCATCTGGGCAACCGCGACCTCGGACTGACCCACGCCGACCGTCTCGACGATGACCACGTCATAGCCCGCGGCTTCGAGCACGACCATGGCCTCACGGGTGGCGCGCGCCACGCCCCCGAGCGTCCCGGAACTCGGGGAGGGCCGCACGAACGCAGCCTCGTCATTGGCGAGTCGCTCCATCCGGGTCTTGTCGCCGAGCACACTGCCGCGGGTGCGGGTGCTGGACGGATCCACAGCCAGCACCGCGACCCGGTGACCCTCGCTGGTGAGCATGGAGCCGAACGCGTCGATGAAGGTGGACTTGCCGACTCCAGGCACCCCCGTGATCCCCAACCGGACCGCCGCCGGGAGGTCGCGCTGCAGGTCGGCCACGAGTTCGGCGGCAATCGCGCGGTGATCGGTGCGGGTGGACTCCACCACCGTGATCGCCCGTGCGATGACGGCCCGGTCCCGCTCCCGGACTCCGGCGGCCAACGTCGCCGCGTCGGGCATCACGACCACTCAGCGAACCCGGCTGTCAATGTCAGCGAGGAGTTCGACGGCCGCGTCGGCGATGACGGTCCCCGGGGGGAAGATCGCCGCTGCGCCTGCCTCGCGCAGAGCCGCGAAGTCATCGGGCGGGATCACCCCACCCACGACCACCAGGATGTCCGCCCGACCCTGCTCATCCAGGGCTTGGCGTAGTGCTGGCACGAGGGTCAGGTGCCCCGCCGCCAACGACGAGACCCCCACGACATGGACGTCGGCCTCAACCGCCTGCCGCGCGACCTCCTCCGGAGTCGCGAACAGTGGGCCGACGTCGACGTCGAACCCGAGGTCAGCGAACGCGGTGGCGATGACCTTCTGACCGCGGTCATGACCGTCCTGGCCCACCTTGGCCACAAGGATGCGGGGACGCCGGCCGTGGGCCTCGGCGAAACGGTCGGTGGCCGCTCGAGCCTCATCGATGTTCATCACCTGACCTGCCTCTTGCGTGTAGACCCCCGAGATCGTGCGAATCGCGGCCTTGTGTCGGCCGAACACCCTCTCGACAGCCTCGGAGATCTCTCCGACCGTGGCCCGGGCACGAGCGGCGGACACCGACAGCGCCAACAGGTTCTGATCCAGACCAGGGCCGCGCGTGTCATCAGCGATCGCTTGCGCGGCGTTGGTCAGTGCCTGCAGCGCCGAGGCCACCGCATCGTTGTCACGCTCCGCCCGCAGTCGCTCCAACTTGGCGATCTGGGACGCGCGCACAGCAGCGTTGTCGACCTTGAGCACCTCGACCGGCGGATCGTCCTTCGGCCGGTACCGGTTCACCCCGATCAGCGCCATGTCGCGGTTGAGCTCCTCCTTGAGGATCCGC
>CAZCRC010000058.1:0-10169 GCA_964500995.1 uncultured Actinomycetes bacterium | reverse complement strand
CACCCAGCCATCAAAAAGACAGCCTGAACTAAACTTATTCACCAAAGCCAAGGTTAAATCGCAAGCTATGACGACAGGCTTCTAGCGTCGGCTCACACTACCCGGAGGAGATATCACCAGCACTTGCGGCAGGCCCAGTCTCGATGCGAAGCCTTAGGTTGTGCTGGCCGATGCAATTACCGTTTGTGACCCTTGACGGCCCTTGCTACTCTGACTAACGTAGCTCAGAGACCCTTTAGGTCGATGAGCAGGCAGGACATATGGATGTATATGCGGTGTTGGTTCATCCGAACGGCAAGGCGTACTTCTTCAAGGGGTCGGAGTACAAGCGGTTCGACTTTGGTGCCGACGAGGTCGACAAGACCGGCCGTATTGGCAGTGATGGGTGGCGAGGAGTCTGGGCAGATGGCGTAGATGCGGTGTTGGTTCATCCGAACGGCAAGGCGTACTTCTTCAAGGGGTCGGAGTACAAGCGGTTCGACTTTGGTGCCGACGAGGTCGACAAGACCGGCCGTATCGGGATCGATGGGTGGCGAGGAGTCTGGGCAGATGCCCCTCCGGTGGCAGCCGACCTCGCCCCGTTCGTTGGCAAAGTTGTGCAAGCGCACGATGGTGACTGTTCAAGGTTTGCTGCGGATCCTGTGGCTCAGATGAAGTCCATGAGGATTAGTCGGTGGTCGAGCCGTCTTGAGATGCCAGCGGCCCGAGGCCTGCCCAGGGATTTCGGCCCCGCCAACCGGTCCGGACATATTCAGGGGGTTGACACGCTCCGTGACTACATCGAACGCCATTCTTCGAAGAGGTACCGGCGGATTGTCGTTTCGTACGCCGCGGACCCCGGCCTCGCGGTATTCGCCGAGCCGTACGATGGCGTTGCGGACGGAATCTTCGCCAAATCCAAGAATACCCGCATTAGGTTTGGAGAACGCGAGAGTAACGTTGACATTATCGACCAAGTCGAATTCGGCAATCATGCTCACCCAGGTGGCCTTCAAGCCCACGGTGACATTATTGCTGTCGCAATGGAGGAGGGTCCCGGCCAGCCTGCCGCGGTCTACTTCTTACAAGTTGTCGGCTTCGATATCACACACTTGTCGACCCTCACTCTTGGGAAGGCGCGGCCGGAACGTCGGCAAAGATACCCCACGATGCGATCTTGACCGCTAAATCTGCCGCATCGTGCGGCTTCTTGAAACTCGCGTCGGGACGAATGCTCGTCGCCGTCTCTGGAGCCAACTATGGACGCAGCGGGATCTGGTTTTACCAGTCCACCTCCAGGTCTCTTGACGCAAGCACAGAATGGCTCTTTGTTGA
Source organism: uncultured Actinomycetes bacterium (assembly GCA_964500995.1). Classification (GTDB taxonomy): domain Bacteria; phylum Actinomycetota; class Actinomycetes; order S36-B12; genus CAIWTL01. The sequence continues at coordinate 8,855 of CAZCRC010000058.1, read as the reverse complement.
CCACTGGACAGCGGACCGCATCGGTGGACTCTGCGACATCTGGAACGGAAAGATTGGACTCGATTGCTTCATCGGGGGCGGCGCAGGCACAAGCCTGATTTGTGACCAGGACGGACAAATCTTCCTTGTGGTGACGACCGGAACCAACGGGGGTCCTGGTCAGGGTCATGACGCCCGCGACGATGAGTACTTCCAACTGTTTCGCGTAACGCTGGACTCAGCGTCGGGCCGAGTGGCACTCTCGGGTGAAGCCATGGGAAAGAACCAAATTGGCATACGAGTGCAGACGAAGATCTCGATGCGGTGGGGTGGTGGCGCTACCGTGACCAACACTGGCGACATCAGCCTCCTCAACACCGAACGTAATGTCGACACTGCAGGACACCGTGGGGTCATCGATGGGTACGCCAAGACTCACGGGCAGCCCCGCTTCAGGATTTAGTGCGTTCGTGAGTCTGGTGACCCGCAGGGGTCGCCTCGCCCATTGTGCCCGCCGGGCGCGTCAACGCAGGACGGCTCCGGTTTCAGTTTGAGAAACGCTCGGTGGTAGTGGGTGGTGCTCTGACGAGCCGCCAGAATGCAGCCGGTTCAGTCAATTGATCGTTCACCGACCGCCCCTGACGCTTGGGATTGCTGCACGCTTCCTTGTCAAGCGGCGCAGGCCTGGCCGGTTTGTCTTCGGGATTCGTCTCGCCACATGCGTCGGATGACCCGGTTGGCGAGGTGTCGTAGAGTCCGTAAAGGAGAAAGAGAGATATGTCCAGGCTGAGCACCCAGGCGGCTGCGGCGATGGGTGCGGGCCGGGCTCGTGCGAGGGCCAGAAAGGGGCCGACAGCCCACCAGCCGGCGAAGACGAGCGCCACGGGCACCGGTGACGGACTGGATATTTTCGCCGTTGGTCGTGGCAAAGACCACTGTGAGAACCCCGACGGTCGGCACGGCTAGACACCCCAGGGTCCGAAGGTGTCAAGCAGCTGCTTGGGTTTAGGCTGGTTGTCGGTGTGCCCAGGCGGTGTGTTCGTTGTAGGGGCTGCTTGTTCTGATGCAGCCGTGGAGGTAGCCGACGAGCCGGTTGCCGAGCGCTCTAAGGGCGCGGTGGTGGAGGTCGCCGGATGCTCGGTTTTGGCCGTAGAACTGGCGGCAGCCTGGGCTTGTCGTGATCGCACAGAATGCCCATTGGTCGACGGCGTCATAGAGGCGCCGGTTGCGAACGTGTCAGGCGAGGACGGCGTGTTTTCTTCCGGAGGCGATGGTGAGCGGTGAGGTGCCGGCGTAGTTCCTGCGAGACTTGGCGTGCGGTACATGGCTCCGGCGTCACAAATATCACCGGGCAGCGCCCCGGCGTAGCGACCATCAACTGGTCTGAGTCCACCGAATCATCTGACGATCGAGGGCCACCGCTGAGGAGGCCCTCGAGTCGCGTCCGGGATCGACCCTCCAAGCGTTCGGCCGGTTCCGAAGCCGGCAGTGAGGGCACGGAACCAGGACGAAGTCAGCAGAATTCTTCGCCGACGCCCGCTCCAAATCACCGGTTTCGTTCGATCGCCAGCCAGAGATCTTGGATTGTGACTATGACGACGAGTTCGTCATTCGGCAGGTGGATTTCTAAACGATCTTCAACCTCGGTGACGAGTTCCAAGAGGTTGAGGGAGTCGCGCGCCAGGCCTCTCAGGTTGGTCTGTGGGGAGAACTCTGCGTTCAGTCGGCCTTGAGGCAACACCGTCGCCGCGCACTCCTCGACCAGTGATACGAGTTCCTCAACGGTAGAGATCATGGTGATCACGGCTCCCTTGTCTTAGGGCTCATCAGAGTTGATTTGGGCGGTGGCTGTACTTGCGTCTTGGTGCGCAGCCCATTGCTCAACCACGACCCGTCGAGTCTTACCGCTCGTGGTGCGTGGAAAGCGACCCGCCGGCCATCGCAGCGCTTCGGCAATCGAGATGCCGTGAGCTCCTGTGACTGCATCACGCGACGCGTCCAGCATGTCGTCGAGATCGGTCTTGGGTAGATCTGTCACGAGGACGGCCTCCTCCGTCCCGAGGTTGTTTGATCGGGCGACGACCACCGCCCTTCCGAACGGCAACCGACATGCGTCGGTGATCGTTTGCTCGATTTGATAAGGACAGATGTTGCGGCCCGCAACGATGATCAGGTCCTTCGATCTTCCTGTCACAACCAACTCGCCATCAACGAGGGCGCCCAGGTCGCCGGTTCGGAGGCCGGCCTCGGTAAAACGTGCCGCATTCTCGTCTGGGTCGCCAAGGTAACCGGCTGTGATTGATGGCCCCGACAGCGTGATCTCCCCGACGAGCCCGTCCTCTAGTTCCTGACCGGAATTGGGGTCGGTGATGTGAATCTCATGGTCGGCCAACGGCAGCCCACAGCTGACAAATCTTCTTGCTCCGGCGCCTGGCTGGGCGGACCTGATCATCCCACCACCCTCGAAGGCATCAATATCTGCTTCGATGATGGTTGGAACGGCATCAAGTCGGCCGAAGCTCGCTGCAAGGACCGTCTCGGCCAATCCGTAACACGGCAGGAACGCCTCGGGTCGAAAGCCGGCGGGCGCAAGTTGGGTGGCAACCTGCTCAAGCGTGGCGGGTTGGATGGGTTCGGCCCCGCATCCGGCTACCTTCCAACTGGAGAGGTCCCAGCCGGCCACCTTGGCCGGTTTCGTCCGCCGAACCAGCGCCTCGTAAGCGAAGTTGGGCGCGAACGAGACGGTCGCTGCCACTTGCGACATGAGCGACCCCCAAGAAGCGGGACGGCGCGCAAACGAGGTGGTGGGTAGGTACCAGGTTGGAGTACCAGAGGCCAAGGGAGCGAGAAGCTGCCCTACCAGACCCATGTCATGGTAGAAGGGCAGCCAGCTCACCGAACGGTCATTGCTCCCTGCCCGGACGCCGTGGTTGATGATCGCCTTGATGTTCGCGACCGCTGCTGCATGTGTCACCCGGATGAGTTTGGGAAGTCCGGTTGTTCCGGACGTCCGTTGTCGAAATGCATCAGCACCGGGGACGATCCCTGGTCGGTCGCTGACGCTTTCGTGCTCCGCGACGAACTCCAGGGTGAGCGTTGGGGTACCCAACGAATCGTGCGGCAGGAGCGCCGCGATCGAATTTGTGGTGATCACCGAAACAAACGAACCGATTGCAGCCAGGTGCTTGAGCTGATGTGTCCATTCCGACAGGTCTGCACCTGGATGGGGTGGTGCGATCAGCGTCGGAATGAGACCCGCTCGGAGCGACCCAAGGAAGGCCGGGACCGTGCTTCGATGGTCAACGAGAAGTAGGCCGACCGCCTGTCCGGGCTCTAGCCCACACGCCAGGAGTTGCCCCGCTACGAAGTCCGAACGCTCGTGCGTTTCCGCGGCAGACCAGGTTTCCGTCCCTGCCTCAACCGAGCCGGTTTCACCGATGAAGCTGAGACGTGAGGAAGATGCCACCTCAATGAGTTCGATCAAGGTCGACGGAGACTCACCTCCGGCGGGAATCGGCGAGGTCACCTGGTCACACTCCCTTTGGCGTTGGAGGGCGGCAGTGCGGGAGGTTCACAGCCACAGCCTAGGTGTGTCGGCACATGTGGTTCACTTTTGTCTTCCATCCTCCAGTCCTCCAGCAGTATGGTGAGCGGGAAGTCCCAAGCCCCTACCTGGTTGGAGACAGCATGATATTGACTTCTGATCGCTCGTGAAGCACCGGGAAGCACCCTCGATCGTCGTTGAGCCTGCAGAGGTGAACGGTACGCGATTGGACCATATTCGAACGGAGTCGCCCGACGCGCGGATATTGGTTCTCGTGGATGGGGGGCCTGAGAACTATCCGGCACTTGTGGAGCTACTCCGAGGTGGACATCGATTTCATCCTGTGGAACGAAGTCTGGGCGCGTGCGCTGATCCGGGAGGATCATTTCAGTTGGTGAGTGACTCACTCGATGAAAGCTGGGTCCGTCAGGTGTTCCTTGAGCCGGGGCACGCGTGGTGCGAGCTTGGCCAGGGCGGCATCGAGCGCATCCGGGTGCTCGAATGGTCGGCACTTCCCCAACGGGCCGGGTCCGCGATTCTGGTGAGACTCAGCGGTACGCCACCCGACACGTCCCTGGCCGCCCCTGTAGCCCTGACAGCCGAATTGCTGGGTCAGCGGGTGAGTTGGTCTGTCAGGAAGGCGACGAAATTGGACGAAACCACCCTGGAACTTGATCTCGGCGAGCGCTCGACAGAGGCCACTGTCCGCCCACTCGACATCGAGCGGGGCATGACTGACGATCCGCCCGACGGGCCCGATCGCTGCAAGGTCCAGCAAATGGTGAACTCTGAGATGGAGCGTCGCTTCCCAGAGGTAACCATCGCCACCGAGTCCCACGTCGCTGGCATCTGGGACTTTCTCAACTCGTCCGGATTCTTGTACCCCAAGAAGCTTGCGACGTTGTCGGCAACCGACGTGCAACAGACGCTGCGCACCCTCGGCAGCACGGAGAACGTGTTGGCCACGACGTTCCTGGTAGAAGATTCAGAGGGCACCATCAAAGCCCATGTGTCATCGCTGCTGCTGTACCTCAAGTGTGTGAACATCGGCCACATCGCATCCACTGATACGGCTGCCACCCGTTCGGTGCTTCTTGCTGCGGGGACGCAGTTTGCCCTTCATCCAGCCTGCGAGTGGCTAAAATTTGCATGGCGAAGGACGAATCGATGGTCGGACGCAGTAATGGGCCTGCCGATTCTGCGATTCGGCCACCCGGCCTCAGCAATGAGTCTGGAAACCGTCCTGATGCAACGACCCTTTGAGTCCGTTCGCGACACAGGGTCACTTGGCCCTGCTGCAACCCCCGCCGACCGCAGGTCGGCAGTCGCTGCGTTCAAAGCGGCAGGGTGGTCGGCCATCGTGAGCGCCGAGTCCCTCGATGACCCGAACGCAGCCGCAATTGTGGCTGACGCATTCGCCAACCTCGGCCTGAGGCGACGACGCGAACTACTCGTGGACGGCGACGACGGAGGGCTGGCGTGTGCCACGGTGGAACACTCGTCCGCAGGGTTGAGCCTGAGCGAATTCACGAACGCCACTCGAATTTTCAACTTCGGCGCATCGCCGCGGGCCGTTGTGGCCCTCGCCGAAGCGGCGCACCGAAGACGCTCGGCCGGTGCAACAGCCTCGTCGCTCCTGCTGGCTCCTCCTGAGTACGTCACGGATCTGGAGGCGGCGGGGTGGGTGGCATCGCGCTCCTATATGGTCGGTCATGTGTCAACGGACTGTGCTGCGGCCTGGCTGGGGTGGATCGGGCGGATCCTCCGGTGACGACTCAAGCCCGTGAAACCCCGGTCAGCAAGACGGAACGGCCAAGCCGTTACCTCATGGAGCATTCAGGCGAGGGAGACCGGCTTGAACGAAAGACCGATGCGGCCGCCTCGCGCCATCAGCTACTCCGTGCAGGGTTGAAGGAATCCATGACGGCGCTGGACGCCGGAGCTGGTACCGGCGCGGTGGGTCGCGTGATGGCAGACATCGTTGGGTCGACCGGGGTGGCGATTGCGCTTGACCGCTCCCCTCAACGACTCGGTTTTGCGCCGACTCGTCAGAGCCGGGTCGTCGGCTTGGCCGGAGACGTGAGTCAACCCCCGCTTGCCAACGGCAGCATCGACTTCGTCTGGGCGCGGTTTCTCCTCGAGTATGCGCCCGATCCGCTTTGCTGGGTCCGGTCCCTTGCGCAGTTGCTCAAGCAGGACGGCAGCCTGGTGCTCGTCGACCTCGATCACGCCGGCACCAACTTGTGGCCGTGCCCCCCCGAGATCGACGAGGGCCTGGCCACAATTCTCTCCCGCCTTCAAGGATTTTGGGATCCGCACGTGGGCCGGAAGCTGCCGGCGCTTGTGCGGGAGGCGGGGCTGAGCGTCGCGGATCTCACCGTCGAGCCCTATCACTGCTATCTGGGCGACGCAGATGTCGACGCTGTGGCGAACTGGCGAACGAAACTTGAGACGATTGGGCCCTTCGTCGAGGACGCCTTCGCGCCTGGTCAGTACCAAGAGCTCGCCGAGAAGTACCTGAACGCACTCACCGATGGCAACACGTTCTTCTACAGCACCATGATCACAGTTGTTGCGCACCACGGCTGATCGATCAGTTCGTCCGACGGATCTCTTGGAGGCCAATCGACACAAGCATCTCATCTGAAGCTCGACATTCACAAACTGCAGGGATAACGTCGTGCAAGTGAATAGCGCAGGTCATCTACCTGGCGAGGCCGCTCAGTCCTTTGCTGAGGCGTGTAGGCGCGTTGAACTGGTAGAGCGTCGAGCGGGCCGAAGCGTTCCATGCCGTGAATCCAGGCTTGCTGTCACAAGGGCGTATCTCGACCTTGAGGCGGCCTTCTTTCGGGCCGACCGCGAACGTGTGTTGGGCGAAGACGACCTCAGAGCTGATATTGAAGTCGCCCGAGCAGCGGCCGGGCCATGGCTGATGCGGTCCTATGCCGTCTATCTCGCAACCACGCAACGAAACGGGTACCCCGGCGACTTCCAGACGATTGAGGCGATGTACGACCTGGAACCAGCCGCCGGCTTCAATGCGTTCCAAGGTCCCATCGCCAACTGCGTCGATGGATTGTTCGCTCACACCAGTTCAACCCCGGCGCTGTGGTGGCGCCGCCGTGCCTTCGCCGACCTGGTAGCCAACGCGTTCAAATCCGACGGCACGGCCCGCATCTTGGATGTGGCCTGCGGGGGTGCTCGGTACATTCAGGATGCGCTCAACCAAGCGGGTGACCCCGATGCAGAGATCGTGCTGCTCGACCAAGACCCGGCGGCCATCGCGTTTTGTGAACACAGGGTGTTTCCAGGCCGCTCAAACATCCGCTATATCAATCACCCGATCGGAAAGGTCACCAACCTCGATCTGGGCGGTCAGTTCGATCTGATCATCGTTTCTGGACTGTTCGACTACCTCGCTGATGACCCTGCCCGGGCGCTCCTGGCGCACCTGAGCGGCCGGATGAATCCAGGAGGCCTGCTCGCGATGACCAACTTCTCCCTCGACGACCGCTCCTCCCCGGGTTGGCGCTGGCTCCTGGGGTGGGAACTTCTGCTACGAACCGAGCAGGACGTTGCGGGCCTGTTCCCTGACTCAGTGGATGTGGTCACCGAGGTGCAGGCCGCCGGCAGCATGATCTTCGCCACCGCAACCAATCCACGGGACCAGCAGTGAACCTCGATGTAACCACGATCGTGCGAACGGTGATGAGAGTGGCCACAATCGGTGGGCCGATCCTCGTTGGGTGCGCGTTCTTCGTCATCCTTCGGCCGCTGGTAGCAGGAAAGGGCGGCCGATGGCGCTTCAAGCTTGCGATTCGGGGGGTTGAACCGATGTCCAGCCGATGGCGGCAGCTTGTGGCCGGAACCCTGGTTCCGGTGGTTGGACTCGTAGCGCTGAATGTTTCATTCGCCATTGAGGAGGAGATCCGCGAAGGCCCCGAGCGTGCGATCGAGGGACTCGTAGCCGCAACCCATGGCGAAGCGAGCTGGGTGCTTCAGGCTGGGACCCAGCACTTTATGAACGATAGTCGCATCCCTAACGGCTCAGCAGACACTCTGATTCAACTGGCGGCTGACAGCGGTATCGCCGCCGGCGCCTTTGAAGCGGTGTTTTCGCAGATCCAGATCAAGGGCCGGGTGGTCACTAGCCACATCTTCTCTGCTCCAGAAGGCTCGCCGCTTCTGCCCAACCTGCAGTCGTGCATCCGGGAGGATTGTCGCATTGGTGAAAGGGGCGTCATCGCCGACGCAGGCGAGGGCATCCCTGTTGGCTCCACCGTTTCCATTCGCGGACACACCTTCGACGTGGTCGCCCACTCAACAGCTCCGAGGAGTTTGCTCAATCGAGCGGTGTTCTACGTGACACCCGAAGGCTTTCGGCGCTTCGAGGCACCCAACGAAACCCGGTACGGCGTGGTGATTGCAGCCGACAGGAGCGTGACGGAGGCGTTGGTTGCCGAGGCCGGATTGAGCGATTCCACGGACGTCCAGACGACCGCTGACCTTCTCGAAGCCAACCGCACGTTCTGGACCGGTGGCGGCACTCCCCTGGTGCTTATCTTGATCAGCATGGTTGGCATACTTGGAGGCGCCTCGCTCTATGCCGCCCGCAGGGAAGAGCAGGAACACCACCGGGAACTCCTTGGCACCATGTGGGCACTCGGCCTCACCAGGCCGGCGACGATCGAGATCGACCTGATTCGGGCCGTCACAAAGGTGCTTCTCGGCGCTCTGGCGGCCATTCCGATCGCATGGCTGATCGTCCAAGCCATGAACGCAGCCGTCCTCGGTTTCAACGCAGTGATGAGGCCAGCGCACGTCTTCGCGTCTGCCGGCGTCTTCCTCCTCGCCGCTGGAAGCGGAGTGGCGGTGATGGCGTGGCGCCTTCGACAAGCCACGCCCATTTACATGCTCACTTCGTAGCAAAATCAAACCTCCAGGTCGGAGGCTCGAACGGATCAACAAGGAGATCAAGCGACGCTCGAATGTCGTTGGAATTTTCCCCGACGACGACTCGATCATCCGCCTCGTCGGAGCCGTGTTCGTCGACCAGCACGACGAGTGGCAAGCCACCGACCGCCGCTACCTCTCCGAAGGCTCCATGGCCCAAATCGACGACCCCAACCCGGAGGTGATCACCAGCACCACACCAAACGAACTCACCGCCGCAGAGCATCGCGGCAAGCACCGAGGGTCACGCCCTCACTTCCACCACTGCAGCGACCTTCTAAACGCTCTCCGCCGCACCCCCATAGTGCAGCCATGAACTGCTTTTAGCTAGGACCTTCTGGGTTCACGACCCACGAACGGCCGTCTTGGTGAGACCACC
>CAZCRC010000057.1:0-10181 GCA_964500995.1 uncultured Actinomycetes bacterium | reverse complement strand
GCTTGGCGTACTGGTCCGGGTTCTGGTTGAGGGCCAGGATCGAGCCGGAGATGGTGTTGCGGGTCGTGTCGTTGCCCCCCACGGTCAGCAGCACCACGTTCCCGAAGTACTCCCGCGGCTCCATGGTCCGTGTCGTCGCCACCACAATGACGATGAACACGACGCACAACACCCCCAGAACGAGGGCGTAGGGCCAGATGACGAACGCGAGGATGACCACCGCCGCCACAATGGTCGTCGCGATGGGGATGACGACCCACACCACGGTGTCCCAGAACGTCTCGAACGCCCCGGTGAGTTTGTTCGTCTGCGACACGAGGGCACCGCTGAAACGGTCCGCATGGAACCCGGTGCTCTGCAGGGTGAGCCGTTGGAAAACCCGCTCGAACAGGCGCTGCATACCGAACGTCTCGAATCGCCACATCGCCCACAATGTGATCCGCCACCCGACGATCTCGCCGAGGATCTGGGTCACCGCGTACGCCACCACCAACGGCCACGCGGACGACCAGGTGATCGTGTCGGCCTGCATCTGCTCCAGCAGCAGCGAGATGACGTACGGCCCCGCGAACGCACCCGCTAAGACCGTGGCCACCGGCGTCAGCAGGCTGAGCCACAGGAGCAGGGGGTACCGCGCCGCGGTGTCCCAGAACAATCGCAGCGTGGTTCGCGAATTCTTCGTCTCGGCCACCGTTCCTCATCCGTGCTCGGCGCCGAGTCAACCACGTCGAAGGGCCCCCACACCTGTCGGTGTGAGGGCCCTTCGACTCGTACAGTCTTCGCTTCGCTCAGTCGCCGATCGTGGCCGCTGTGCTCAATGGTGGCAACACGATCAGCTCCTTCGCTTCGCTCAGTCGCCGATCGTGGCCACCATGATGGCTTTAATGGTGTGCAATCGGTTCTCCGCCTGCTGGAACGCAATGTTCGCGTCGGACTGGAACACCTCGTCGGTCACTTCCAGGCCGTCCTTCATGCCCGTCGCCGCGGCGACGTCCTGTCCGACCTTCGTGTTCGTGTCATGGAACGCGGGCAGGCAGTGCATGAACTTGACGTTCGGGTTGCCGGTCTTCTTCATCGCCGCAGCATTGATCTGGTACGGCTTCAGCAGCTTGATGCGCTCATCCCAGACCTCCTTGGGCTCGCCCATCGAGACCCAGACGTCCGTCATCAGGAAGTCCGCGCCGGGCAGTGCCTTGGCCGGATCGTCGGTGAGGGTGATCGTGGCGCCGCTGGCCTTGGCCCGCTCCTTGGCGATCTTCTGGACCTCCTTGGAGGGCCACAGATCCTTCGGCGAACAGATGCGCACGTCGGAACCCATGATCGCGCCCATCACGAGCAGCGAGTTGCCCATGTTCGAACGGGCATCACCCATGTAGGTGTAGGTGATCTCGTGTGGGGGCTTGTGGGAGTGCTCAATCATCGTCAGGAAGTCAGCGAGCATCTGGGTGGGGTGCCACTCATCGGTGAGGCCGTTCCACACCGGAACGACCGAGTGCTTGGCGAGTTCCTCGACATTGGCCTGGGCCGATCCCCGGTACTCGATGCCGTCGTAGAAACCAGCCAGGACGGCGGCGGTGTCCGCGATGGACTCCTTGTGTCCCATCTGCGAGCCGGTCGGATCCAGGTACGTCACGTGGGCGCCCTGGTCGTAGGCGCCGACCTCGAACGCGCAGCGGGTGCGAGTCGAGGTCTTTTCGAAGATGAGGGCGACGTTTTTGCCCTTCATCCGCTGCACCTCGTTGCCGGTGTACTTGGCGCGCTTGAGATCGCGGGACAGATCGAGAAGGAACTGCAGTTACTTCTGGGTGAAGTCGTCTTCCTTCAGGAAGTCACGGTTACGGAGGTTCATGGGCATGGTGGGATCTCTTCTCTTTCTTTGGTGAATCTGGTGTCGTCGTGGTGTGACCGGATGGCGAGACCCCAGGCATTGCCCAGGGTCCGCCACCCGTTGGTGGTCACTCGTCGGCGGAGCCGCGCTCCATCGGGCAGGACATGCAACGCGGGCCGCCACGGCCACGGCCGAGCTCGTTGCCCACGATCCCGACGATCTCGATGCCTTCACCGCGAAGGAACGCGTTCGTCGTCTCGTTTCGGTCGTAACCGAAGATGACACCGGGGGAGACGGTCAGGAAGTTGTTGCCGTCGTTCCACTGCTCCCGCGCAGCACCCAACTCGTCGATGGGGGTGTACAGCGGTGTCATCTTCTCGACACCGACCGCGTCCGCAAGGACCGGCCACAACTCCTCGTTCTCCTCGATGTTGTAGGCGCCGCTGTCGTCGCGCTTGGTGAGCGTGAACGTCTTCAACTCCTCGGGCAGGTCCGAGAAGACCGAGAAGCGGTCCTTGTCGATCATCGTCATGGCCGTGTCCAGGTGCATCAGCGACCGGGTCTTCGGCAGCTCCACGACGATGACCTTGTTGATCTTGCTGTCGGGAGCCGAGAAGTACTCGTACGTCAGTCGCCCGATGCCCTGTGGCGTCGTGCGTTCGCCCATGCCGATCATGACCGCACCGTTGCCGACCACCAGGATGTCGCCACCCTCGATTGTGGCGGGCTGATGGTGCTCGTCGTCGTTGCCGTAGTAGAAGTGCGGGATCTCGTCCTTGAAATCCGGGTGGAAGTTCCAGATGATCCGGCTGTGCAGCGTCTCGCGCTGACGTGCCGGCTTGGCCATCGGGTTGACGGACAGTCCGTCGTAGGCGAACGCCGTGTTGTCACGTTGGAACAGGTGGTTCGGCAGCGGAGTCAGCACGAAGTCGTAGTCGTCCAAGTACGCCCACAGCAAGCTCACGTTCTTGGGCAGGTTCAGGTCCTTCTTCAGGACGCCGCCGATCATGAATGAGGCCAGGTCGGCACCGCTGACCGACTCCGCCAGTTCGCGCAGTGGCTCCACGAGCTGCGGACCGACCGTGTCCTCGTTGGCGACGCGCTCCATCAGGAACTCACGCGCCTCGGGGATCTCCAGCGCCTCACCCAACTTGTCGCGGAACAGGTGGACCTTGACCCCCTTCGCTTCCAGTCCCTTCGCGAAGGCTTGGTGTTCCTCCCGTGCCTTGCGGGCCCACATGACGTCATCGAACAGCAACTCGTCGCAGTTCTGCGGCGTGAGTCGGTCCAGTTCCAAACCTGGTTCGTGAAGCATGACCTGCTTGAGCTGACCGACCTCGGAGTCGACGTGAAGCGGCATAGTTGTCCTTTCCCATCCGTCGGGCGTAAGTGATCCGCCCCACAGTCGTGATCTTTGCGTGACCATCGGCACCTCGCCACTTGGATCCCCGAAGATTCACCAGACTGGCCGGATGGAGGACTTAACGCGGGACCAAAGTCCCGGGACACGCGGTGCCGGAGTGTGACAGTGGTACCCCTTCGGGGTCGTTTTCCGCTATGAACCAGTTAGGGGCAGTTGTCTGGCTGCCCGTGAGACTCGGGAGAAGTCATGGCTACGGACACGCCGACACCTGATGCACCGACCGCGGAGCCGGAAGGGAAGAAGGGGTTCAAGTTCCCCACCGCCTTCACGGTGTTGTTCTTCGTCCTCATCCTGGTGTGGGGGCTCAGTTTCGTCATCAAGCCCGGCGCGTACGACTATGTCGCGTGTGGCGACGGCAATGCCAAGCCGATTCCGCAGTCGTACCACGCGATCGAAGTCGATACGACGTTCAAGGACAAGCTGTACGACTTGTGGTTGTCACCGGTCAATGGCCTCTACGGCATCCAGCCCGACCAGGAGGTCGTGGAGACCTCCGAGAGTGCCGACTCGTTCGCCGCGTTGGCGGCCTGCGGGTTCCTCCCCGACAACATTCCGGCAGACGCGACGGCCGACTCGCTGACCCCGGAGCAGGTCAAGGCACTCGACGCCGACGTCGCGGAGCGCGCCGCGCTGCCGCCCACCGAGGACGGGGAGGTTGACAAGAACACGATCACGCTGCTGGGCCCCAAAGCTCCGATCGGGCCGTACGAGAACGGCAGCCTCTTCGGCGCCGTCCAGGTGTTCTTCTTCGTGCTCGCGATCGGTGCCTTCATCACCGTCACGATGGCCACGGGGGCGTTGGACGCAGGTATCGGCCGACTGACCCACCGCTATCGAAATCAGGGAACCGTCCTCATCGTCATCCTGATGATGGTCTTCTCGCTCGGGGGCACGACCTACGGCATGGCAGAGGAGACGTTGGGCTTCTACGCCTTGATTGTGCCCATCTTCGTCGCCCTGGGTTACGACCGAATAGTGGGCGCAACAGTGATCTTGTTGGGGGCGGGGGTCGGCACCCTGGCTTCCACTGTCAACCCGTTCGCCACAGGTGTCGCTTCGGCTGGTGCGGACATCGAACTCGGCAACGGCATCGTGCTGCGCGCGATCATGTACGTCGTTCTGACGATCGTGACGATCTTGTATGTCCTGCGGTACGCGAACAAGGTCAAGAAGGATCCCAGTAAGTCCCTCGCTGCCAAGGTCGCCGGCGACGATGACCGACTCCAGGCAGACGAGGCCGAACCCGCTGAGATGACCGGCCGACAGAAGGTCGTCATCTGGATCTTCATGCTGACGTTCGTCCTGATGATCTTCTCCGTGATCCCTTGGGCCGACTTCAACGAGAACTGGGACACGTTCACGCTGGGTTGGTACTTCCCCGAGTTGGCGGCGTTGTTCCTGGTCGCTGCGATCATCATCGGCCTGATCGGCCGCCTGGGCGAAGAGGGCATGGTCAACTCGATCGTCAGTGGCATGGGCGACTTCATGGGTGCGGCGCTCATCATCGCCGTCGCCCGTGGCGTCACCGTGATCATGAACAACGCGGGCATCACCGACACGGTGCTGAACTCCTTGGAGGGGATCGTCAGCAGCCTGTCCGGTCCGTTCTTCGGGGTCGTCATGTTCGTGGTGAACATCCCCCTGGCGTTCCTGGTGCCGTCGTCGTCGGGTCACGCGACCTTGGCGATGCCGATCATGGCCCCCCTGGCCGATTTCGCGGGTGTCTCCCGCGCGATCGTGGTGACGGCCTACCAGTCCGCCAGCGGCTGGGTGAACCTATTCACGCCCACGTCAGCGATCGTCATGGGTGGTCTGACACTGGCCAAGGTCGGTTACGACCGCTACCTGCGGTTCGTATGGCCGCTGCTGGTGATCTTGTTCCTGCTCGTATGTGGGTTCCTGGCGATCGGGTCGCTGTCCGCCATCGGTGGCTCGGTGTCCTGATCGTCCTGATTGCTCCGGAGGGGTGGCTGCGCGGTGAAAACCGGGCATGCCATCCCTTAGGGGATCTAAGGGATGAACGCGACTTCGGACTTTGCGCCCATTAGGTGAACAATCACCCGCAGTCACAGATACATCACGAAAAGTAGTGACAGACGCTCCCCCGGTAGTTACGTTCGTCTCATCACGGACCGCACGGGAGGTCGAAATGCCCCAGCAGCCTTTGGCACAAGTACCCAAGGACGCCACCTGGCAGTGGCAGGACCACGGCGCATGCCGCGAGGTCGACGAGTCGCTGTTCTTCCATCCGCCGAACGAGCGGGGCTTGGCGCGGATCCGACGGGACCGGGCTGCCAAGGCCGTCTGTGCCCGCTGCCCAGTGCGCATCGAGTGCGCCGACTACTCGATCCGGTCGCGTGAACCCTACGGCGTGTGGGGTGGGCTCACCGAGGAAGATCGGGAGCGCATCTACGCCCGCATCGCCATTGCGGACTACCCTCGCGCTCGGGGCGAGGGTGCGGACATGTGCTCTGATGACATCGCCGACGCCGTGTCACCGGGAGCACTCGGTATCGCCTGAGCGGTCAGTCGGAACTGGCGTCGGGCTGCTCCGCCGCCTGCTGCTCGGCGATCTTGGCACGGACCTCGTCCATGTCGATCTCCTGCAGGGCGGTGACGAGTTTGCGCAACTCCGGTTCCGGTAAGGCGCCCGCCTGGCTGAACAGCACGACGCCCTGTCGGATGGCCATCAGCGTCGGAATCGACGTGATGTTGAACGCGGCACCCAAGCCCTGCTGGGCTTCGGTGTCGACCTTGCCGAACACGACATCGGGGAAGTCCTGGCTGACCTTGTCGTAGACCGGCCCGAACATGCGGCACGGGCCACACCACTCAGCCCAGAAGTCGATCAGCACCATATCGTTGTTCTGGACGGTGTCGCCGAAGGTCTCTTCGTCCATCGTCACTGTTGCCACGTCTGCTCCTCATCGATCCGACGCTCGTGTACCCAGGGGGGTATCCGTCATCAACGTCCGTTGCTGCCACATTGTTCCCGTCCGAGCGCGACGATGGGAACATGGGGAGCATGCATCCGCCGGAGTCGCACCAGATTCCCCGTCCGCCCGGACGTCCTGCGCGTGCCGGGGACCTGCTGATCGCCGCACCGTCACTGCAGGATCCGAACTTCCGCCGCACGATCATCTACTTGCTGCAGCACGACGATGAGGGCTCTGCCGGCGTCATCATCAACCGTCGCCTCGAGTACCCGCTCGTCGGGGTCGACTTGCCACAGTGGTTGCGGGATGGTTCGGTCGTGCACGCGGGCGGCCCGGTTGCGGAGGACTCGCTGTTGGCCCTGGCTGCCGAGACCGCGACCCCCGAGCAGGTCCGCCAGGCATTGGGTCCCGGAGTGTGTGTCGTCGACCTGGAGGCCGTCGCGGACGTGCCACCGTTCCACCCCGTGCAGTTGTTCGTCGGCTATGCGGGGTGGTCGCCGGGACAGTTGGGCGACGAAATCATGAGGCGGGACTGGGTCGTGGCTGACGCTGATCCCATGGACGTCCTGGGTACTGATCCGGACGTCACATGGGAGCGGGTGCTGCGGCGGCAGCCGTCGCTCACCCGCCTCTGGGCCACGCTGCCCCACGACGTGGCCGCCAACTGACCTTCCCGGTGGTGGTGTGGCTGCGTATTGTGGCGTCATGAGCACAGGACCTCTGGATCCACCCCCGCTGGGGGACACACTGGTCGCCGAGCCGGAGACTCGGACCACCGACGGCGGTGACCATGAGCGGTTCGCGCACTACGTCCCGAAGGACAAGATCGTCGAGAGCGCCGTCACCGGAGAGCCGGTGCGCGCACTCTGCGGCAAGGTGTGGACCCCCGGACGGGACCCGTCGAAGTATCCGGTGTGTCCGGACTGCCAGAAGATCTACGAAGGGCTGCCGCCGGGCAAAGACTCCAACGACGACTGAAGAACACAACGAACCCGCACGAAGAGTAGATGTACGCCGCGAGAAGGCAGAGGTGATGTCATGCCCGCCGAGACCAGTCAGACCCTCGACCGTGGCCTGCGGGTCCTGGAGGTTCTGTCGGACCACCCGTCGGGGATGACCGTGACCGAGCTGGCTCAGGCGCTCGGGGTCTCTCGGACCATCGTCTACCGGCTGGTCGTCACGCTGGAGCAGCACGGTTTCCTTCGTCGAGCCCATGACGGGCGATGTCGGCTGGGCGTTGCGGCGCTGTCCCTGGCCCGGCAGATCCAACCGATGGTGCGTGATGCCGCCGTCCCGTCTCTTCGCCGTTTGGCGGAGCAGGTCAATGCCACCGCGCATCTGACGCTGGTGGATGGAGCCGAAGCGCTCGCGGTCGCGGTTGTGGAACCGTCCCGCTCCGAGGTGCACGTCGCGTTCCGCGTGGGTGCACGCACCCCGCTGGACCGGGGTGTGGCCGGCCGGGCGGCGATCGCGACGCGCGCATCGGGTCGGCCGCTGGAACCGGGGTGGGTCATCTCGGGCGGCGATCCCGCTCACGGCGGTTATGCCGTCGCAGCGCCGGTGATCGGAGTGACGGGTTTCGAGGCATCCGTGGGGGTGGTGTCCATGACCGAACTGGACACCGCGGTGGTGGGTCCCAAGGTGGTCGCTGCCTCCAACGACATCGCGCGGGCGTTGCGCTGACGGCTACCGGCAGCCGTTGATCGCAGCGGCGATCCGATCCACGCGGAACCGGGCGGAGTCCAGTGACGCCCACCCCGGCTTGCTGTTCACCATGATGGCGAACGCGCGCGGCCGGCCATCCGTGGAACCGGTGACCCCGGACAGTGCCAGTGTGTCGCTCAGGGTGCCGGTCTTGGCCATGATGCGCCCGGCCGCACACGAGGTCTGCCGGGACTTGAAGCGCGACTCCAGGGTCCCGGAGACTCCGGACACGGGGAAGGCTGAGTACCGGAATCCCGCGGAGAGCCCGGGGTCGGCGGGGTTGACCGACGCGCGTGTGATCGCCACGAGGGTGCGTGCGCTGACGCGGTTGCCCCGGGACAGTCCGCTGCCATCCACGGGCCGCATGTTGCCGACCGGGATGCCGAGCCGCCCCAACTCGGACCGGAGTGCGGCCGCTGCGCCCGTGGTCGTGGTGGCTGTGCCCCGGGCGCGGGCGACGTGGCGGATCATGACCTCGGCGATCGTGTTGTCCGAGAACTTCAGCATCGGCCAGATCGCATCGGCCACGGTGTGGTCGGTGAACTCGGCCACGAGTTCGGCGCCTTGCGGCGCGTTCTGGCGAGTCACGCCGTAGGCCGTGCGAACCCCCGCGGCTTTCAGTTGTTTGCGGAAGAGCCGGGCGGTGTCGCCGGCGCTGTCCGAGGAGTACGAGCCGTACCGGGTCAGCGCCGTGGGGTTGGCTGAGTAGTTGCCCACATACGACGGGTACCAGCCAGCCGGACGCGACGGGGGAGCGAACAGGGAGTCGTCGTACGCGACCCGGAACTTCGGGTCTGGGTCGGTCGTGGAGTCATCGCTGGCTTCGAGCGCGCTTGCGGCGTCCCGCGCGAGGGTGCCCACGTCGTCGGTGCGCAGCACGGGGTCGCCGCCGCCGACCAGCGTGATGGTGTCGCCACTGCGAACGACCCGGGTGCGAAGCACGTGGTCGGGACCTAGTGCAGACAGAACGCCCAGTGCGACGGCTGTCTTCTGGGTCGATGCCGGGACCTGCGCCTGACCGCTGCGGTGGCTGTAGATGAGTTGCCCGGTGGCGAGGTCCTCCACCCGCACGGACACATCGCCGCCCAGGGCGGACGCCCGTACCCGGCGGTCGAGCCGCGACTCCAACCTGGCCAGATAGGCCGAGGTCGTGGTGGTGGCCGGGCGCAGCAGCCCGGTCGGCAGGGCCGACGTGACGGTGGGCCACGGGGGCACGCGGTTGGGGGCGGCGGTGGCGGCGGCTGAGGCGGGGATGGCGAGTGCGGCGCCCAGGACCGCCACGGTGGCGGCCGCGGGCAGGGAACGAGTTCGACGCATGACGTGACGGTACCTATCGATTCCGCAATGGGGGTAACGCCTCGCCCAGGTGTCCCCTTACCGGACCCGGCCGACGGTAACGATCGGATCACCGACGGTGGCAATGTCCTGCTTCCGGACGAAGCGGCGGGGTTTTCTGTACGGGAAGCGCAAAACCCGACAAGTTATGCGGCACACGGACCGAAACCCCGAGTGGGAGTGGGTCCCTGGATGAGGATGGATGAATGAAGCGATCGCGGCACCTGACCGGTCTGGCCCTGGTGGCGGCGTTGGTGGGCGCGCTGCTCGCCGGCCTCGGGGGTGCCCCCGCCCAGGCCGCCGACCGGTCCCGGGCCGTCAGCGGCTGGTTCGGCTACTGGACCGCGTCCGACGACATGATCTCGATCGCTCGCTCCAGTGGGAAGGTCCTCGGCGAGGTCAACATCTTCTGGTGGAAGTACGCCGGACCCGTCAACCCGGTGTGCACCACGACGCTGGCGTGCCCGAGCCCCTCGTCGACGCCGCACGGTTCAGCCGCGCTGTTGGCTGCTGCCAAGGGCCTGCGCGCCCAGGGGGTGGATGTGTACGCCACTCACACCGACCTGGACTCG
This sequence comes from uncultured Actinomycetes bacterium, assembly GCA_964500995.1. Lineage (GTDB taxonomy): Bacteria > Actinomycetota > Actinomycetes > S36-B12 > CAIWTL01. Next base: position 383 of record CAZCRC010000057.1, on the reverse strand, counting down.
CGCTTGGCGGGGAGCCTGTCGCAGTACCTCGCCAGCAAGAAGAACCGACGCACGATCGCGAATCAGTTGACGCAATGGGCCGTGGCGGCGGGAGTAACGGGAGTCGACCTGGACTGGGAGAACTTCGCGTTCAATGACGGCAGCAGCAGTTGGAGCACCACTCGGCCCAGGCTCACGGCCACCATCAAGATCCTGAGCAAGAAACTGCGCGCGGCGGGACTGAAACTGTCGGTCACCGTGCCCGGCGGCTATCAGCCGTTCCTCTCGGACGGCTCCCCGAACCCAGGCGGCGGATACAGCGTCTTCGACTGGGCCGCACTGGCGCCGCTCGTCGATCGGTTGCGGCTGATGACCTACGACTACTCGTGGAACCGTCCCGGCCC
>CAZCRC010000056.1:0-10238 GCA_964500995.1 uncultured Actinomycetes bacterium | reverse complement strand
GGTCGCGACCAGGTCTGCCAGGAACTCACGGGACTCCGCGTAGGCCGTCGCTGCAGACTGCATCGTGTGGCGGAAGTCCAGGTTGCCTGCCAGCCCGCCGGGGGTGGGCAACAGCACGACCGGGACCGCTCCCGCAGCGTCCTGCAACTGGTCACGCCGTTGGGCCGTGGTCAGGATCGCCGCCAGTCGACTCATCACGCGCCGCGCCGCCGCGGTGACCTCGCCGTGGTCCCTTCCACCGGTGTCCAGCACAACAACGCTGCCGGCGCCCCGGTTGACGGCAGGCACTGCCGGAAGGTTCGCGCTGGCGAGGCCATCGAACAGTAATCGGCCGTCGATCTCGACCGGCGGTAGGGCGCCAGGGATCGCCGACGACGCCAACAGCGCGGGGATCAACTCGCCCGAATCGATCACCACCGTGTGGCCGGTGGCAGCGTCGGTGGTCACGGCACTGAAGGGAATCGTGAGTTCGGCGAAGGTCTTCGCGGTCAGCAGCCCGGCCAGGGTCTGCGCCTCGGTGCGGTTGTCCATGAGTGCGATCTGGCGGGCGTTGCCGAGTCGGGTCCACCAGTTCTCGCTCATGATGTGCCCGGCGTCCAGTTGCCCCCAGATGTACGCGAGTCGGTTCAGGCCGGACAACGGGTCCTCTGCGTAGATCACGCCCGACAACGCGCCGGCAGAGGTGCCCATGATCGCGTCGGGCATCAGGTCCGTCTCGGACAGCGCCTGCAGCAGCCCCCACTGCACCGCGCCGTGGGAGCCACCGCCGGCCATGGCGTAGTAGACGGGCCGGGGCAGCAGATGGGCGAGGGGAAGGACGGAACCGAGCGCACGTAGTTGTGGGGAGCGCGCGGGGGGCGCGAACAGCTCGGGTGCCGGCACGCCTGACACGTTAGTGCGCCCCGAGCAGCCCTCGTGGGGAACTGAACCGAACGGCATCCGAACCGTGGCTCAGAAGGACCAGTTCTCCACCCGTCCGTTCATCAGGAACAGGCCCACCACGATCAACAGGACGGCGAGGGCGGCGGTCTTGGCCAACTGTTGGACGAGGGAAACGATCAGGATCAGCGCCAACACCCCCGCGATGATCCACTCCACGGTGTTCATCTGCGAGATGACGTCGCCGACCCACTGCAGCAGGTCATTCACCATGGGGACAGTGTGGCCCGAGGTCACCAGTGGGTTTGGCACCGGGGACCCCGCGTGGCGAGGTGGTGGCTACTCGCTGGCTACAGTCGGGTCCATCTGGCGTCCGTGGAGGTTCTGATGGCGGCTGTCCCCCTGGTCACGACCGAGCGCGATGGTCATGTCCTGTTGATCGGCATCGATCGTGCCGACAAGCGCAACGCGTTCAACTTGGCCGTGATCGATGAGTTCGCCGCGGCCTACGAGGAGTTCGGTGCTGATCCCGAACTGCGCGCTGCGGTCGTGTTCGGTCACGGCGACCACTTCAGCGCCGGACTGGACCTGGCCGAGGTTGGGCCGGCTGTCGCCGAGAACGGCCCCGGCGCCCTGGGTGGTGGGCGACAGTACGACCCGTTCGGCATGTGGGGCCCGCAGGTACCCAAGCCCGTCGTGATGGCGGTACAGGGGATCGCGTACACCTTGTCGATCGAGCTCGCCCTTGCGTGCGACATCGTGGTCGCGGCCTCCGACGTCCGATTCCGGCAACTCGAGATCGCCCGCGGGATCATGCCCTTTGGGGGCGCCACGATCCGCGCGCCGCAGCAACTGGGGTGGGGCAACGCCATGCGATTCCTGCTGACGGGGGAACAGTTCGGCGCCGATGAGGCGCTGCGCATCGGGTTGGTCCAAGAGGTCGTGCCCGTCGGGGAACACGTCGAGCGCGCCCGCCAGATCGCTCAGCTGATCGCCGCCCAAGCCCCACTCGGGGTCCAAGCGACGCTGCGCAACTCGCGGATCGCCGTTGACCAGGGCATGGCAGCGGCCAAGGCGGACCTGATCGAGGCGCTGGGGCAGGTGCTGGCGAGCAAGGATGCTCAGGAAGGTGTCATGAGCTTCATCGAACGGCGCGAGGCAGTCTTTCGCGGCGAATGACTGGCAATCCGCGCCATTTCGCGGCTGCGTCCCACGGACTATGTGCGACCGCGGGTGGGAAGCGGGTGGGTCGCTCCGCCTTCGTCGTTCATCAGCGCCAACAATGCAGGGTCGGCCGTGGCCAGCGTGTGCTCCGTGGGTCCGTCATCACCGAGTGCTGTGACAGCAGCGAAGCAGTCAGCGAGGCTGACCTCGCGCTGGTTCTTGCGGTAGTGGCGGCCCCGCAGCCGACCGGCCTCGATTCCATCGGCTGCGCTCGCGGGGGCGATCTTCATACCGCCGGCCTCAAGTGTGGCCAAGCGGATCTCCACTTCGTCGGGATCGCTCTGGTCGATGCGCACGAGTTGGTCGACCACCTCGGCGACGTTCACTGCCGACATCATCGTGGGCTCGCGCAGCAGGTCAGCGACGTGGGGGGCTGCCGTCTCGCCGCGCAGGTACGCGATCACCGCATACGCATCCAGAACGATCATTCGCGGTCCGCATCCAAGGCGCGCTCTTGGGCGCGCATCTCCTCCGCGGACAGCGGACTGCGAGGGGGCAGCGAGCCCATCAGCGCGCTGGGAATGTCGTCGGGGAGGGGTCGCACTATCGCGTAGTCGCCTTTGTCGAGAACCAAGACGCGGCGGGCTCCCCACCGTTTCCGCATGGCTGCTGGCAGCGAGACCTGACCGTTGGTCGTCACGCGAGCGGTTGTCCCAGTCATGGCGTCACCTCACAGTCATACTATGAATTGCCGATCCACCCTATGGTAGTGCCAGGCGTCATACATAGCATCAAGCTGGATAGCCGGCTCTCCCAGGTGGGAACTTACGCGTGGCTCATGGCGTGCCCGCCGGAGCGGAACAGCCGGGGATCATCCGCTAGTTGACTGCGACCCGACGGGTTGTCCAGTGCCGTCAGGTTCATCTCGCAGTCCGCGACCTCATCCGGCCACGATCCGGTGTCGCGCAGCTCGGGCGACAGGTCCTGGTATCCGGCCAGCGCTCGGGCGTACCGCGCGGCCGCGGCGTCCCAGGACCCCAGCCGACCCAGCAGGGCGGCGGCTTCGTGGTCGCATCCGACAGCGCGTTCGGGGTGCCCGTGAGCCTCGTAGGTGCGCCGACACTCGTCCAGGATCGACAGCGCCTCAACCGCGTCGTCGGGCCCGGAGGAGTGACCGGCCAACAGGATCGCCAGACCGTGTCCGGCATCGGCGGCCACAAGGTCGTCCCCCAGCGCGGCGGCGGTGGCCACAGCGCCCTCCAGGCTCGTGCGGGCCTGCTCCACCCGTCCTTCTTGGTCCTGCAGCGAGCCGAGATCGATGAGGAGCTGGATCCGGTCAGCCACCGTGCCCCGGCCCTGCGTGGCCCCCAGGGTCGTGTCCAGCAGATCGATCGCGCCCGGCCGATCTCCGGAATCCGCCAATCGCCACGCCAGCGCGATGGCGATGTTGATCGCGGCGGGGACGTCCTCCGTCACCAGGTAGTCGGTGTAACTGTCACGCAGGACCGCGAGCGAATCGGCCGTCTGCCCCATGCCGTCCAAGGCCATCCCCAGGACCTGTCGAGCCTGGGCGCGCAGATGCCGATCCTCGTCGCTGCACCGGCTGATGGCACCCAGGGCGATGCGGGCGGCATCATCGAAGCGACCCTGCCCCAGAAGTTCGTCTGCGGCAGCGACTTGTTCGGCCGGCCCCACCGCAGGCGGGCCGTCGGATTCGCGCCGCGTGGGCTGGTCTGCGGTGCTGCCCGCGGTGGGATCAGCGGCTGCGTCCAGGCGCCGGCGCACTTCGGCCAACCGTTTGCGCATCGTCCCGCGTCCGAACCCCTTGGTACCGGGGGCGGCGCGGTCCAGTTGGGTCCGGGCCTCTGCCCGACGGCCCAGGGCCAGCAGCGACTCCGCCAGGGTGATCCGCGCCACCGTGCTGACGGTGTCCAGGTCGATGTCCGCGGATCCCGGTGGCGGCGCTGACGGGCTCAACATACGTAGCCGGCGCTGGGTTTCGCGTTCGTCGTCCCCGGCCGCCAGTTCGATGTAGCGCAGCAGCGATTCGTACTCCGCGATCGCGGACTGATGATCGCCCAGGGCCGCGAGGACGGCACCCAGGTTCAGGTGGGCGAGCGCGATGCTGCCGACCTCGCCGGAACGGCGGGCCAGTTCCAGTTGTGCCTGGGCGGCTGCCACCTCATTGACCTCAGGGTCGTACCGCTCGTCGTCCACCCCACCACTATGCCCACAGCGGTTCACCCACCGCCCGGTCGGCCCTGTGTAAACGTCGGATCAGGACGCCCTACGAACGTGGTCAGCACCCGGTCCGTGGGATTCCCTCGCGGCCGCGCCGGGTATCTACTGGAATCGGCGACAAGGGGAGACCATGACCGACCTCACACCCGGGACATCCAGCGGGCGCGATCCACACCACGGTGTCACGACCGACACGGTGTCGTTCACTGACCAGTGGTGGGAACCACCGACTGGTGGTCCGATCCACGACGACACGATCGGGGAACCTGCTGTGGCCCCCGCTGTCGCCGATCCCGGCAAGCGGCGCGTCCTTCCGCTGCTGGCAGGGGCAGCGGCGGTGGCCCTGCTCGCTGGTGGAATGGGTGGTGCCGTGGGGTACACGCTGGCCTCGGATTCCGGTCCGATCGTGGCGGCCTCGCCGATCACGGGCGGATCAGGCACGTCGGCCCGCGCCGACGGCAGCATCGCGTCAGTAGCTGCCGCGGTGAGCCCGGCCGTGGTCAACATCGACACCGGCACCGGTTCTGGGACTGGGTTCGTGATCCGCTCCGATGGCTACATCCTCACGAACAACCATGTCGTCGGCGACGGCAGTGCATTGCGTGTCACGTTCGAAGACGGCACCACAGCGGACGCCCAACTCATCGGGGCCAACCCCGGATACGACCTGGCCGTGATCAAAGTGGACCGCACCGGTCTGCCGGTCACCACGCTTGGCACGAGTGCGGACGTCAAGGTCGGCGACACCGCCATCGCCATCGGATCACCCTTGGGGCTGCAGGGCACGGTGACGTCAGGGATCGTCAGTGCCCTGGATCGTCCCGTCACCGCCGGAGGCGGGGACTCTGAGACGTCGTTCATCAATGCGATCCAGACCGACGCTGCGATCAACCCCGGTAACTCCGGCGGTCCGTTGGTCGATGGCGGCGGTCGGGTGATCGGGGTCAACTCCGCGATCGCCTCGCTCGGCAGTGCGACCGGCGGCCAAGCTGGATCCATCGGGCTGGGATTCGCGATCCCGATCGACACCGCCCAGCGCATCGCCAACGAGATCATCGACACTGGCTCATCGCAGACCCCCGCCCTCGGCATCTCGGTGGACTCGCAGTTCGCCGGACCGGGTGCCCGGGTTGCCGACGTCACCCCTGGCGGTGCGGCCGAAGCGGCCGGACTGCAGGCAGGCGACGTCATCACGGCGATCGACGGGGAACCGGTGGCGGACAGCACGGCTCTCGTCGTGGTCATCCGGGATCAGGCCGTGGGCGACTCAGTGGATCTGACCGTGGACCGCGGCGGCTCGCCCGTCGACGTCACCGTGTCGCTGCAGGCTGCCCCGCAGGACTGAGCCTGGCATCGCGCTCCCAGTGACCCGAGCCGACGGTTCCGGCCCAGAATCAGGTGGGAACCGACGGCACGGGTCCGCGGGAGACGATTGTCGACAGTCGAACCGTCAGCCCGGCAGAGTCATCGTCTCCAGCACGGCCCGGGTCAGGGTGCGCACTCCGATGGCGATGCACGCCTCGTCGACGTCGAACTTCGAATGGTGCAGGTCGAGTTGCTCAGCCGACGTCGGATCGTGAGTGCCGAGTCGGGCGTACGCTCCGGGCACCGCCGACGTCATCCAACCGAACGAGTCGCCCCCCCAGGAGTGCTCGGTCTCGATCACGGCATCCTCGCCGAGGAACGACCGACCCGCCCGGGCCAGCGTTCGGGCCGCGTCGGCGTCGTTGATCACCGGGGGCACCCCCCGCACGTGGCGCAGCGACCAGCTGGCACCGGTGGGTGCGAGGACGCGATCGAGGCACTCCCGCAGCGCCACGGGAGCGAGGTCCCAGGCTTCGTGGTCGGGGGTGCGCAGTGATCCCGTGACCACTCCGTGGGACGGGATCACGTTGGCGGCGGCGCCCGCGTGGATGGCGCCGAACACCAGTCGGCAGTTCTGTGCCCCGCCCATCCGTTCGGTCATGAGTTCGGGAAGTTCGCGTACCAGCTGCGCCATGACTGTCACCAGGTCGACCGTCCGACCCGGTCGGGCGGTGTGTCCACCGGGGCCCGACAACGTGACTTCGACCAGGTCGGATGCGGACGTGATGGCGCCGATTCGGACACCCAGTGTTCCGACGTCGATCTTGGGGTCGCAGTGCACGGCGTACACGGACTCGACGCCCCCCAAGAGGCCTTGCTCGACGATCTCGACTGCACCACCGGGCACACGTTCCTCGCCTGGCTCGAACAGCAGCCGCAGCCTCCCGGGCAGTTCGCCCTTCCGCGCCAACCGGTTGCAGACCAAGCCGGTTCCGAGGGCCACCGTGGTGTGAACGTCGTGGCCACACGCGTGGGCGACACCTGCGTTGCGGGATCGGTAGGGGACATCCTTGACGTCGTCCATGGCCAAGGCGTCGAGGTCCGCTCGGATCGCCACCAGCGGACCGGAGGTTCCGATGTCGCAGTACAGCCCGGTACCCGAGGGGAGGCGATGAGGAGTCAGTCCCTCAACGGCAAGGCGCTGCATGACAGCGTCGGTGGTCAGCGTCTCGTCGAAGCTCAGCTCGGGCTCGGAATGGAGGCGCCGGCGGAAGGCGACGAGTTCGGCCTCGTGGTTGGTGACCCACTCGTCCACCCGCTGGATCGCCGACGCCGGTGACACCGCCACCGGGGCGCTGCCCGGTTCGACGAAGGTGCCGTCCGTTGTGCTTCCGCGCGGTGGCGCCTCGGCCCGCGCTCGCTCAGCAGCCCGGTCCATGTCAGCCGCCGATCTCGTCCTTGCCGAACTCGTCGACCAGCAGGGTGACGACTTCGCGCAGCGATCCACCCGCTTCGATGACCGCGCGTTGGCGTTCGTAACTGGCCCCCTCGGTCAGGATGTCCCGCACCCACTCCAACTGGGCGGCGCAGTTCAGCGAGACGGCAGTGGCCTGCAGGTCGGTGAGCAGTTGCTCGATGGCTTGCCGGATCGGCCGCGTGGAGCCGTCCTCGCTGACCAGCACGGCTTCCATGCCGAAACGGGCCGCCCGCCATTTGTTCTCGCGCACGACCCACCCGATCGGCTCGGGTTGTTTACGGCCGGACTCCAAGGCGGCGTCGAGGAACTCGACGAGGCACTGCGCCAACGCGGACAGCGCCACGACCTCGCGCAAGGTGGCCATGCCATCGCACATCCGGAACTCCAACGTCCCGTACAGCACGTGCGGCCGGATGTCCCACCAGATCTCGCGGATCGAACCGATGGAGTTCGTGGCGATCATGGACTCGATGAACTGCTCGAAGGCGGCCCAATCAGCGAAGTAGGACGGCAGTCCGGCGGTGGGCATCGACTCGAAGATCTTGGTGCGGACCGACGCCATGCCGGTGTCCTCACCCTCCCAGAACGGCGACGACGCGCTCAGTGCGACGAAGTGGGGGAGGTAGTTGAGCAACCCGTTCATGATTTGGATCGCGCGCTCCTTGGAGCCCACGCCCACGTGAAAGTGCACGCCGTGGATCTGCAACCGCCGGGCGGGCCATTGGATCCGCTCCACGAGCTGGTCGTAGCGCTCGCTGGGACTGCGCTGGAGCGACTTGGGATCGGCGAACGGGTGGACGCCGCCACCCATCAGGGCCAGTCCCATGGGCTCGAGCACCTCTTGGATCTCCTGGATCGTGGCTGCCAGGTCGGCGTACGCCTCGGCGGGGGTGTCGCAGACGCCGGTGATGACCTCGATCGTGGACAGGAACAGCTCGTGTTTCGCCTTGGGGTGTTCCTCGGCATCGGGGTGGTGTTGCATCAGGGTCTCGATGACCTCCGACGACACCGGCGCGAGCTGGCCCGTCACGCGGTCGACGATCCCGAGCTCGACCTCCACGCCGAGGGATCGGCTCGGTGAGGGAGTGAACTCCACGGCCATGCGGGCCTCCTGATGCTGATAGTGCAACGCCTGGCCCAGCGTAGTGACCGGGAGCCTCAGTAGCCTTGCGGAATGAGTGAGTCGGCCGCAGGGCCTATGGGCAGCATCCCCTCGGTCGCGCAGGGGCCACCTGGCTGTGCGGCTGTCGCGGCCGGGAGCCGGGACACCGCCTTGGCCGCGGCGGCAGTGCTGCGGGCCGGTGGTAACGCCGTTGATGCGGCGCTGGGGGCCACCTTGGCGGCGTGTGTGTCCGAGGTCGTCTTCACCTCGTTGGGGGGCGGCGGATTCATGGTCGTGAGTAGTCCGGATGGCACCCAAGAGGTCCTGGACTTCTTCGTCAACACGCCCGGGTTGGGGGCCACAGAGTCGAACTCCCAGGCGGAATTCACCCCCGTGACGGTCCGGTATCCCGGGACGGAGCAGGTGTTCCACGTGGGGCCGGGTTCCGTGGCGGTTCCAGGGGCGCTCGCGGGATTCCTCGAGGCCCATCGTCGCTACGGGCGGGTGGACCTTGCCACGATCGTCGCCCCGGCGATCGAACTGGCCCGCAACGGCGCGGTGCTCGAGCCGGTGCAGGCGGTGGTCCTGGACCTCGTGCGCGAGATCATGTCGTTGACGGAGGAGTGCGCCCGGCTGATCTCCACGCCCCGGGGGCATGCCGTGGCAGGGGACAGGCTGCACAACGAGGACTTCGCCCGGTTCCTGCGTCGGTTGGGCGAGGGTGAGGTCACGTCGTTGCTGTCGCTCCCGTTCGCCGACCCACTTCTGGACCTGATGACCCACACCTCGGGCCATGTGACGATCGAGGACCTGCGGGCCTACGAGGTCGCTGTGCGCGAGCCGCTGGTGGTGCAGCGCAATGGGGCCCGGATCGCGCTGAATGCCCCCCCGGCATTCGGGGGAGTGATCATCGCTGAAGCCCTCGCGCGCCTGGACCGCATCGACGGCAGTGCCGAGTCGTGGGCCGGGGTGGTGACTGCGCTGAAGCAGGCCACCGAGTCGGGGCGCGTGGCGGACTTGGCTGCCGACACGCCGCAGGTCACGCAGGGCACGACCCACATCAGCGTGGTCGATGCCGATGGGCTCGTGGTCAGTATGACGACGTCCAACGGCGCGGGCTCCGGCGTTGTTCAGCCGGGCACGGGGATTCACCTGAACAACATGCTCGGCGAAGAGGACCTGAATCCGGGCGGCTTCCATTCGTTGCCGCCGGGCTTGCGGATGGGGTCAATGATGGCGCCCATGGTGGTGACCGGAGCGGACGGCACAGTCACCGCGTTGGGTACGGGGGGAAGCGAACGCATCCGGTCGGCGCTGCTGCTGAGTGTTCTGCGACTGGTGGACCTGGGCTCGTCGCCGGACGCCGCTGTCGCGGCACCCCGGCTGCACCCCAACGAGGCCGGAGTGCAACTGGAGCCCGGGTGGGATCCCGACGTCGCGGAGTTGCTGCGCCAGGTCGAACCAGTGAACATCTGGCCCGCCCCGAACCTGTTCTACGGCGGCGTGCACGCGGTGTCACGTCGTCCCGACGGCAGCGTGGTGGCGGTGGGGGACTCCCGCCGGTCGGGCGCGGCGGTGGTGGTTCCCGTCTGACGCCGACTCCGGGGCGGCCACACTCTCAGGTGAGGGGTGGTTCGGGGTGGTCGGTGTGGGTGATGCCGGTGGGGGTGGTCCAGGTCCAGGACGCGTCGGGGTCGTCGTCGTTGGTCTTGATGCGCCATCTCATATGGGTTTTCATTCGATGGCCCCGGCGACACAGCGGTCCGAGATTTCCCGGTGTCGTTTCGCCCGTGGGGAAGGGGATCACGTGATCCAGATCGGTGACCTCGGCGCGGCAGCCGGGCATCCGACACTGCGGTTCGCGGGCTCGGACCAGGCGAGCGACGGCTGCGGTGGGCCGGTAGGTCCCCGGGCTGGTGGCGATCACCTGCCCGCCGACGGTGTCGGTGAGCCAGGCCCGCCACTTGGAGTCCGCCGCCAACTGTCGGGCGATCTCCGCAGCGACGGGCCCGCATCCGGGCATCTCAGCGGGGTTGTCGGCCATGCGCAATAGCGTGGGCAGATCGATCA
>CAZCRC010000055.1:0-10239 GCA_964500995.1 uncultured Actinomycetes bacterium | reverse complement strand
GAACTGACGTCCACCACGGGGGCAAGGTCCATGTTCAGCGACAACTTGCGCATGGTTCGGCCGATCTCCTTGGCCTGCTGCTCCACCTGTTCGGGGCTCATCGTCGCGGCCATCTCGCGGGCCGATGGCAGGTAGCCGATCTCGTCCGCCAGTCGCTGCACCCGGCCACCCTCTTCGTCGACAGCCAAGAAGGGCGGCACCTGGCCACCGGCGTCGACCGCTTGCGCGAGTTCATTGTTGGAGTAGGAGTAACTCGACGTCCCCAGCAGGTTGATGCCGCCGACCTGGCCCTTGGCGATCTGCTTGACCGCCGCACGGATGGCCGTTTCACCACCGTCGGCGTAGATCGCGCCCATGAGGACCTGGCCCACGCGCCGATCGAGGTCCCAGCGGGCCAACTGCTGCAGGTTGCTGCATTCGCCGCTGGCGGCACCGGCCGAGGTGTTGGGGTCCGACGTCGCTCCGCCGCCCTGCGAGCAGCCGCTGAGGACCGCCGCCGCTGAGACTGCGCACGCGGCCACCGTCACTCGCACCGAAGAGTTCATGCGGACAGGTTAAGTCGGGGCGGGACCGACACCCGTACGAGATTGCGCGCCCAGGGACTCTGTAACCACAGCGTGACCGGCGCTGATCGCGGAGAGTAGTCACTCAAACACCCCAAGTAGTTACGGAGAGTAAGGGATCTAGTTGTGTCCGAAATGCCGGTTTCTCCGCCACACTGTGGACCACCCCCCTGGCTCGGGCGCTGCCGCGCAGCGAAAGGAAGCTGAGAAACCCTTGCTGGCAAAGGAATTCTGCCTCGTGCACGAACGCACATAACTCACTCACCCACCGTACGGAAGGGCACTCTTCGTGACTTACCTCACGAGGCGCTTCTCTTTACCGTCGCTCTGCGTGACATACAGTGGAGGAGGCGGACCCGGGGGGGATCCGTCACTCACCTGAAGAGGACCGATCTCACTGCGCCAATACCCGGCTGTGTCGCTCTTATACAGCGGCGCACGACGGCGCGACGCAGATCCGGCCCAGCGTCAGGTGGGGGGAGATCTGACGCGATACGGGGCACGGAGGATTTGATGACTGCGACACCGGTGGACGACACCACGGTGACAGTGACCGGCACGTCACTGGTGCGCCGGCGTTCCGTCGCGCTCGATCCCACGCCGATCCGTGAGGCCGTCGTTCCCGCGGTCCGTCGGGGGCTGGACATCGCTGGCGCTGGACTGATGCTGCTGGTGCTCCTGCCGCTGTTCGTGGTCATCATGATCGCGATCCGACTGACCTCCCCCGGCCCGGTGTTCTACGTGAAGGATCGGGTGGGCCGCAACGGCGAGCCGTTCAAGTTCATCAAGTTCCGCACGATGGTCCCCGGCGCCGACACGCTGCGCAGCGAGATCCTGGGGACCCCTGACGAGGACATGCCCGAGCGCTACCGCGAGGATCCCCGCATCACGGCCGTCGGCCGCGTGCTGCGCCGGTGGTCGCTCGACGAACTCCCCCAACTGATCAACGTCCTGCGGGGCGACATGAGCCTGGTGGGACCGCGTCCGATCATCTACGACGAGGTTCCCCTGCTCGAGAGCTGGCAGCACGATCGCCATCTGTGCCGCCCCGGCCTGACCGGACTGTGGCAGGTGAGCGGCCGCAAGGAGACGAGTTGGGACGAGCGCATCGCCCTTGATCTGGAATACGTCCGGACCCAATCGCTGCGTAAGGACACCGCGATCCTGGTGCGCACGGTCGGTGTGGTGATCCGCGGCGACGGCGCGTACTGAGCCACTGACGCGCCTCCGCGGCGCTGACTCACTCCATCGCGAAGTCGGACAGACTCCCGGTCGACCGGGACTCCCGAATCACGACGACTTTGTCCCCCTTGTTCAGGGCCTTGACGGATCGCTCGTCGAACCGGTGCACCTCGCCGTCGCGGATGATCGCGAGGACCAACTCGCCGCGGCGCTCCAAGTCCTCCGGTCCCACGCCGAGCTCAGCCGGCGTGATGTCACGTTCGTTGAGTTCGAGTCCCCGCCCAGTCTCGAGCAGGTCCTCCATCAGCGCACCCGCTGTGGGCGACACCAGCGACATCGACAACATGCGCCCGACTGCTTCTGCCGTGACGATCACCCCGTCGGCACCGGAGTCGCGCAGGAACTGCGCGTTGGCGGTCTCCCGTGCAGCGGACACGATCGAGGCGGTCGGGGCTAGCCGGCGCGCCAGCATCGTGACCAGCACGCTCGTGGCGTCCTGGTCCGTGGCGATCACCACGCGCTTGGCGCGACTGATCCCCGCCTGAAGGAGAACGACTTCGCGCCTGGCGTCTCCTTCGACCGCGGTCAGCCCCGATTCCGACGCCTCGCGGGCGCTGTCCTCGTCGTAGGCGATCACGACAATGCTGTTCTGCGAGGTCCCGCTGTCCAGGAGCGCCTTGACCGCGCTGCGGCCCTTGACGCCGTAGCCGATGACGACGGTGTGATCTGTCACCTTGTCCCTCCACTTCCGGGCGCGCCACTCATAGCGGGTGCGCCGCGTCAAGAACTCGATCGTCGTCCCGACCAGGACGATCAGGAAGACGAACCGCAACGGGGTGATCACGAAGATGTTCGTGATTCGGGCCAGTTCGCTGATCGGCACGATGTCGCCGTATCCGGTCGTCGACAGGGTCACGGTCGCGTAGTAGGCGGCGTCCCACATGCTCAGTTCGTCACCCGCGGCGTCGCGGTAACCGTCGCGTTCGAAGTAGACGACCAGCGTCGTGATGGCCACGCACGACAGCGCGATCGTCAATCGGGTCATGATCGAGCGCAGGGGTTTGACCCGCCGCACCGGCAGGACCAAGCGGCCGACGCGTTCGCCGAATCGCTGGACCGAGGAGTCCTCGGAATCCGAGGGGATCGACTGGTCGCTCACGATCCCCGACGCTAGTACCTGGGACGCACCAGCGAACGTCAAACGGGGGAGGTGGGGTCAGGGCCGACCTGGCAACGGCACGACGGGCACGGAGTCGCCGCGACTGCCCCGCCCGGGGTCGATGAACGCGATGGCGTCAGCGGTTCCGACCGCGGCCAAGCCGTGGGGCCCCGACCATGGCTGCACGGTGCCCAGATCGGCCAGTTCGCCCACTTCGATCTGCACCGCAACGGCCCGTTCGTGATGCACCAGCGGCAGGCTCTCGCGCAGCATCACGGTGGCGACCCGCGCGGTGCTGCGACCCGACAACGCAGCCATCATGGGGGTCAACAGCGCAGCCAGCGCAACGATGGCGGCTGCTGGTTCGCGTGGCAGCGCCAACAGGCGACGACCGTCGCGCAGCTCGGCCAGCAGGACCTCCCGCGCCGGGTCCGCAGCCAGTCGGTCGATCAGGATCTCGGCCTGCAAGTGGCGCAACGCATCACCGACGGCGTGCCCCACACCGGGCTCCGCAGTGGCGGTGAGCACGGTCAGGTCGGCGCCCAAGGAGTCGATCTGACGGGCGAGTTCGGCACCGGAGGTCGCGCCGGGCACCTCTGGCAGGCACCGCGCCCCCGCTCCCATGATCCAACTCGGCAGCAACGGAGCCACGATGTCCCGGTTGCGGCCACGGCGTGGTGGACCCGAGGCGAGCAGATCGGACCCCATCATCACGGGCGCGACCGTGGCGGGGGGCACGATCACCAGCTCGTCGACGCCCGCAGCGGCGGCCAGCGCGACGGTGCCCGCAGTCACCACGGTTCCCGCCTTGATGAGCAGGTCGCCCACCCGAGCCTCGCCGCCGGGGTCGAGGATGCCCGTCCCTGGGACGACCATTCCGGGGCGGCGGTCCGGAATACCGGTGGCCGAGTCGCCGACCAGGACGACATCGGGGCCGGCGGTCTGCTCGACTACGGCTGATTCTCGGGGCAGCGCGGCGTGGGCTCCGAGGGGGAGTGGATCGCCCTCGCGCACCGCGACAGCGCACCCGTCGGGCAACTCGTCCTCCCGGTCCGGCGTCACCGACCAGGGCCCGATGCCCCGCACCGCGTACCCGGTGGCGGCCACGGACGCCACCGGGGGCAGATCCGCCAGCGCCGCAACGGGTTGGGCGAGCATGGCGCCGATCGCGGAGTGCAGTCCCACCCGGATAGCCGGGGCCTGATCCATGTCCGCCGCGATCCGCATGGCTTGCCGCCATGGCATCCCGGACTGCGCTGAGGTCACGCCCGTCAGTGTGCTCAAGGCGAACACCGCCCGCTGTCACCGACACGGCTCGTGGCGGACCCGTAACCGTGACGGTGAGCCGTGGCGGGTGGTTGACGTGCGCCGAACTTGACACTAGCGTCAAGTTCACCGACCAAGTCGATGGAGGGATGGGCGTGGCCAACGTCATCCGAAGCCGGATCGACACCGGCGATCCGGTGTTCGCGGGCAACCGTGAGGCCATGTTGGCGGCGCTCACCGAGCTCGCCGACCTGCAGGCCCAGGTCGTGGCCGGTGGCGGCAGCGCCGACCCCGCCAAGAACGCGCGGTCCGTGGCGCGGCACCGGGCCCGCGGCAAACTCCTTCCGCGGGAACGCATCGAATACCTGCTCGACGACCTCTCGCCGTTCCTGGAGCTGTCGCCGCTCGCGGGGTGGGGCACCGATGACCCACTCGGCGGCGGGATCGTCACGGGGATCGGTTTCGTCAACGGAACCGAGTGCATGATCATCGCCAACGACGCCACCGTCAAAGGCGGATCCCAGGGGCCGACGTCCGTCAAAAAGGGCCTGCGGGCCATGGACATCGCCCGCCGAAATCGGCTGCCTCTGGTCAGCCTGACCGAGTCCGGCGGTGCGGATCTGCCCAAGCAGTCCGAAATCTTCGTCCCCGGCGGTGCGTCCTTCAAGAATCTCACCCAACTCAGCGCAGCCGGCATTCCCACGGTGACGTTGGTGTTCGGCTCCTCGACCGCTGGCGGCGCCTACGTGCCCGGCATGAGCGACTACGTCGTGCTGCAGAAGCAGGCCGCCCGGGTCTATCTGGGCGGACCCCCGCTGGTCAAGATGGCCATCGACGAGGACGCCAACGAGGAAGACCTGGGCGGCGCCGAGATGCATGCCCGCGTCAGCGGGCTCGCGGACTACCTGGCCGAGGACGAACCCGACGCATTGCGGATCGGCCGGGACATCGTGGGTCACCTGCGGTGGCGCAAGCAGGGCTCTGGACCCGACCGTGCCGCCGTGGCCCCCCGTTACGACCCCGAGGAGCTGCTGGGCATCGCCAGTTCGGACATCCGAGTCCCGTTCGAGGCGCGCGAGGTGCTGGCGCGAGTGCTGGACGGCAGCGAGTTCGAGGAGTTCAAGCCGCTCTACGGCACCACCCTCGTCACGGGCTGGGGTCACATCGGGGGCTACCCGGTGGGAGTACTGGCGAACAACGGGATCCTGTTCAGCGAGGAGAGCCACAAAGGCGCTCAGTTCATCCAACTGTGCAACCGGCACGACATCCCGATCATCTTCTTCCAGAACATCACCGGCTTCATGGTGGGAACGAAGTACGAGCAGGGCGGCATCATCAAGGACGGCGCCAAGCTGATCAACGCGGTGTCCAACTCCGCAGTGCCGCATCTGACGGTGATGATGGGCGCCAGTTACGGCGCCGGGAACTACGGCATGAGTGGTCGTGCCTACGATCCGCGGTTCGTGTTCACCTGGCCGAATCACCGCATCGCTGTCATGGGCCCCAAGCAGTTGGCAGGCGTGTTGACGATCGTGGCGCGGCAGAAGACCGAGGCGGCCGGAGCCGAGTTCGACGAGGCGGCGTTCGCGCCCATGCGCGACGCATTCGAGAACCAGGTCGAGTCGGAGTCGACGGCGCTCTTCGCCACCGGCCGGTTGTGGGACGACGGCATCATCGACCCCCGGGACACCCGCACGGCGCTGACGTTGGCCTTGTCGGCGGCGCACTCGGCACCGGTGGCAGGGACCGCTGACTTCGGTGTCTGGCGGATGTAGGACGAGGACGACATGGACGATGTGAACGACGAACTGAACGAGATGGCGGACGCAGTGCGCCCCTCGATCCAGACACTGCTGGTCGCCAACCGCGGCGAGATCGCGGTCCGCGTGTTCGACACCGCCCGCGAGATGGGAATCCGCTGCGTCGCGGTGTTCTCCGACCCCGACCGCGATGCTCGGCACGTGCGCTACGCCGACGTCGCGGTGCACTTGCCGGGAACCACGTCAGCCCAGACCTACCTGGACATGGACAAGATCCTGGCGGCGGCGGAACGCACCGGTGCGGACGCCATCCATCCCGGCTACGGCTTCCTGTCCGAGAACCCGGAATTCGCGCGTCGGGTCATGGCGGCCGGGCTGGTGTGGGTCGGCCCGACCCCCGAATCGATCGAGGCGATGGCGCTCAAGGTCGAAGCCAAACAGACCGCAGCCGCGGCTGGCGTGCCACTCGTTCCCGGAGCGGAGCTCGCCGCATCGCAGACCGACGCCGAGATCGCCGAACGCGCTCAGCAGGTCGGCTACCCACTCATGATCAAGGCCTCCGCCGGCGGCGGCGGCAAGGGGATGCGGATCGTCACCGAACCCGGCGAACTGCTCGACGCTGTGGCTGGCGCCAAGCGGGAAGCGGGCGCGGCCTTCGGCGACGACACCGTGTTCTTGGAGCGCTACCTGGCGCGGGCCCGGCACGTCGAAGTGCAGGTGTTCGGCGACGGCAAGGGCAACTACATTCACCTGTTCGATCGTGAATGCTCGATCCAGCGCCGACACCAGAAGATCATCGAGGAAGCGCCGTCGCCGGGAACGACCGAAGCCACCCGGCAACGGATGTATGCAGCGGCCACCGCGCTGGCGGAGCGGATCGGATATGTCGGCGCGGGCACCGTGGAGTTCATGGTGTCCGGTGACGGCGACGACCAGGAGTTCTACTTCCTCGAGATGAACACCCGGCTGCAGGTCGAACACCGCGTCACCGAGCAGATCACCGGAAGCAACCTCGTGCGATGGCAGTTGCTCGTGGCCCAAGGGCAGGAGTTCAACCTGGACCAGGACGACCTCGAGGTCGACGGCCACTCCATCGAGGTGCGCCTGTACGCCGAGGACCCGGCCAACAACTTCCTGCCGAGCGTGGGTCGACTGGATCAGTTCGCACTGCCCGCCGACTACACAGCGCTCGTCGACTCCGGCTATGCCACCGGCGACACGGTGTCGCGGTACTACGACCCGATGCTCGCCAAGATCGTGACCCACGGCGACGACCGCGATGAAGCGACCCGCGAGATGGTCGCTGCGCTGCAAGAGGTCGCCGTCAAAGGCGTGTCGACCAACCGCGACATGCTGCTGGCGATCCTGTCGTCGTTCCCGTTCAACATCGGCGACACCACCACCGCGTTCCTGGATGAGCACCCGGGGATGCTCGACCCGGACCCGGGGGACGCCCTGCCCGATCCCGCCGTCCTGGTCGCCGCTGCGTTCCGTCACCTCGATGACGTCACCACCAGCGGCGAGTGGGTCGTGGACCTGTTCCGCGGTGCGTTGGTCGCCGACCCGGTTCCGGCGCGCTGGCGCAACGTCCGCGGCACGAGTGGGTTCGTCGGTCTGGCGTGGGGACGGCAGGGCCCCGACCAGCGGGTCTGGGTGCGGTTCGACGCCACCGGCCCGGCGCGCGACCACGCCTGGGCCGTGTCGCTCACACGCGGCGACGACCCCTACTCCGGCGAGATCGTCGACGTGGGGACGGTCCGGGTCACGCTGCCCAACATCACCGATCCCGGCCCGAACGAGGTGTTCCCGGGTGACTCGCTCCTGGTCGAGATCGACGGCTTGGTCTCGCGCTTCGAGGCCGCGATCGACCCGCTCGGTCGGGTAGTGGTCAGCGAACCGAAGCAGCAGTTGACATTCACCATCGTCACCCCGACCGAGGCCGCGGGCGAAGAGGCCGGTGATCTGGGACCTGTCGCACCGGTTCCGGGCACGGTCGCTGCCGTCGAGGTCGCCGCCGGTGACCCCGTCACGGAAGGACAGACCCTGGTGATCCTGGAAGCGATGAAGATGGAGCACCGCATCGTGGCCGATGCCGACGGAGTCGTCGACGAAGTGCTGGTGTCAGTCGGTCAGAGCGTGGACGCGCATCAGGTGCTGGTGACATTCGCCGGGGGCGACGATGAGTGAGGCCCGACGCCCGGTCCGGATCGCGAACTGTTCCGGGTTCTTCGGCGATCGACTGTCCGCCGCCGCCGAAATGGTCCGCGGCGGACCGATCGATGTCCTGACCGGCGACTGGCTCGCCGAACTGACCATGCTGATCCTGGCGCGTCAGCGCATGAAGCACGGTGCCGGTTCCGGATTCGCCCGCACGTTCCTGACCCAGATGAAGGACGTCCTCGCCGAGTGCCTCGAGCACGACATCAAAGTCGTCACCAACGCCGGCGGGCTCGACCCCCAGGGACTGGCGGACGCCTTGCGGGAGTTCGCCGACCAGGCCGATCTGGCCGTCCGGATCGCCGTGGTCACCGGGGATGACCTCGCCCCCCGCATGACGGAGTTGATCGAGTCCGGTGAACGGTTCGAGAACCTGGACACGGGCGAGGCATTCGCTGACCTCGGCCTACCTGCCTTGGCGGCCAACGCCTACCTGGGGGGCGCTCCGATCACCGCCGCGCTGGCCGCAGGAGCCGATGTCGTGGTGTGCGGTCGGGTCACCGACGCCGCCCTCACCATCGGACCCGCGGCCTGGTGGCACGGCTGGGACTACACCACCGACCTCGATCCGCTGGCTGGTGCCCTGGCTGCCGGGCACGTCATCGAGTGCGGCGCCCAGGCCACGGGTGGCAACTACTCGTTCTTCACCGACATCCCCGACATGTCGAACCTGGGTTTCCCCATCGCCGAGGTGGCGGCGAACGGCGACAGCGTCATCACCAAACACCCCGGGACCGGTGGCCTGGTCAGCGTCGGAACCGTCACGTCGCAGTTGCTCTACGAGGTCGGACCCGCCCGGTACACGAACCCCGATGTGGTGGCGGACTTCGCTGCGCTGCGGTTGGACCAGGTGGGGCGGGACCGGGTGCGGATCAGCGGCAACAAGGGGTACCCGCCGCCGGACACGCTCAAGGTTTCGCTGAACTACCTGGGCGGTTTCCGCAACTCCATGACGCTGGTGCTGACCGGACTGCAGGTCGAGGAGAAGGCCGACTTGGTGCTGCGGACAGTCTGTGGGCTGAGCCTCGCTGATGTCCGATCGGTGTCGGCGACGGAGTTGGCGGGACGCAGCACCCTCGACGTCCGCGAACTGACGGTCGAACTGGTGGGTGGTGATCACACCGACCCGGCCAGTATCGGCGAGGCGCAGTCCCACCTGATCATCACGGTCAAGGACGGCAACCCCGACAAGGTGGGCAAGGCTTTCACAGCTCCGGCCGTGGAGTCGGCGCTCGCGTCGTATCCGGGGATGTTCCCCACCGCTCCCCCCGGACCAGCGGCCCCGTTCGGGGTCTTCTGGCCGACGACGGTCCCCCGCGCCGCGGTCACGGTCTCAGTGACTGTTGCCGGCGAACCCGTCCCGGACATCCCGCAGTCGGCCACCATGCCCGACGGCGGTGTCTACGACCTGGACGATGGCGGCTTCGGAGTGTGGAGCGCACCGACACCGGCGGCGGAGTTGGTGCTGCAGGAGCGCTACCGCACGGCGCCCTGCCGCAGCGTCCCGCTCGGCCAGGTCGTCGGGGCGCGCAGCGGCGACAAGGGCGGCACCGCCAACGTCGGCGTGTGGATCCCCGATCCGGTCGAGGCCGAGGCAGTCGCCCTGGCGGCCGGCGAGGTCGACGCCCTGGTGGTGCCAGAGGTCCGTACCAGCGACGACGTCGCCCAGATCTGGGCGGACGAGTCCCCCTTGCCCGTCGACGTGGCTGCCGCGGAATCCGCGGATCGCGCGTACGAGTGGCTGGACCTGTTCACCACGGCGCCGGGAGCTGTGGCGTTCCTGATCCCCGAGGCGGCGGATCTCGAGTACCGCGTCGTGCTGTTCCCGAACCTGCGTGCCGTCAACATCGCGGTCAAGGGCCTGCTCGGTCGGGGGGTCAGCGAGAACGCCTTGCTCGATCCCCAAGCGAAGGGGCTGGGCGAGTATGTGCGGGCCCGTGCCGTCGATGTCCCGATCTCGATCCTCGACGGTGTCGCACGCGCAGGGGACGGCGGCGGATGACCACCACCACCAGTCGGCAACCACGTACTGATCGCGGCCGCCGGACCCGTGATGGGCTGATCTCGGCCGCGCGCGCGGTATTCGAGCGAC
>CAZCRC010000054.1:4253-10383 GCA_964500995.1 uncultured Actinomycetes bacterium | reverse complement strand
GTCCGGTGTTCGTGGACATCCCGATGGATGTCCTGTTCTCCCACGGTCAGGCGCCCCACCCGCAGGGAACTGCCACAGCTCCACCGGCCGAGGTCGACTCCGATGCCGTGGCGCGGATCGCGGCGCGGCTGGCCGCGGCCGAGCGCCCCGTCGTGATCCTGGGTGGCGACGTCTGGATGGACCGAGCCGACCATACGGCGCGGGCCGTGGTCGAGCAGCTGGGTCTTCCCGTGATCGCCAACGGTATGGGGCGTGGCGTTCTGCCCAAGGGGCATCCCCTGCTGGTGACGCGGGCCCGGTCGACCGCTTTCGCGGCCGCCGACCTGGTGGTCGTGATAGGGGCGCCACTGGACTTCCGACTCGGGTACGGCGTGTTCGGCGGCAAGGATGGCGCACAGCCGGCGGCGGTGGTGCACATCGCCGACAGCCCTGACCAGCTCGCCGGGCATGCCCAGCTGGCGGACTCGGTGGCGGGCCCACTCGACGCAATCCTGCGGGGGATCGCAGACACCTACGGTTCCACCCCGAGCCGTGATCATGGCCCGTGGGCACAGGAGTTGCTGGCAGCCCACACCGCCGCGGTGGCTGCGGACGCCGCCGACCTGACCAGCGACGCGGATCCGATCCACCCCGCGCGCATCTACGGCGATCTGGTGCCGCGCTTGGCCGACGATGCGGTCGTCATCGGCGACGGGGGCGACTTCGTGTCGTTCGCCGGCAAGTACATCGAGCCCTCGGCTCCCGGCAACTGGCTCGACCCGGGGCCGTACGGCTGCCTGGGGACCGGCCTGGGCTACGCGATGGCCGCGCGGGTCGCTCGGCCGGACAGCCAGGTGGTCCTGCTGATGGGCGACGGTGCCGCTGGCTTCTCCCTGCTCGACGTGGACACCTTGGTCCGCCACGGCCTCCCCGTGGTCATGGTGGTGGGCAACAACAAGTCGTGGGGTCTGGAGAAGCACCCCATGAAGTTCCTGTACGGCTACGACGTGATCGCCGACCTGCACCCCACCCGCTACGACGAGGTCGTCACTGCCCTGGGCGGTGCGGGTGAGACTGTGACCCGACCCGGCGACATCGGGCCTGCCCTGGACCGTGCCTTCGCCGCTGGCGTGCCCTACCTGGTCAATGTGATGACGGACACCGATATCGCGTATCCCCGCAGCACCACCGGCATCTGACGGATGCGCCAGGCACTCCGAACAACGATCGGCGTGGGGTCGCTGCTCGTCGCGCTGGTCCTGGGGCTGCTGCCGCACCCGGCTGAGGCCACCCCCACGGCCAGCGTTCAGCCCGACCGATCAATGCGCGACATGCACCGGGACTGCTCCCAGTTGCCGTGGTGCACTCCCAGCTATTGGGCCTGGCAACTCCAACTCTCGGTGCATCGGCGGGACCGTTCCGAAGCTCTGGCTGTCGCGGACCATCTCCTGGACCTGCAGCAACGTGACGGACGGTGGGGATTGGGGACCCCGTGGGGTCGCATGCCGATCGACTTCAAGGAGCGCACTGCCGGCGACGCGGAAAGTTGGGAGGTCGCCGAGGTCGGGTTGGCGCTGCTGACCTTGGACGATGCCTTCGATGTCCCCGCCGCGCGAGTGGCGGCCCGTCGAGCCAGTAGGTATCTCGTCGCGAAGGTGGACCGAGTCAAGGGAGCGCCCTACCTGGCTCACATGCCGGACTGCAACAACCTCTTGCAGCCACACAGCACGATCGCCGCCGCTGCGCTGTTGGACCGATTCCCTCGCCACCGGGCCCTCGCCGATCGGCTGCGCCGCAGCGGAAAGGCCATGCAGTGGCGTCGGCTGGAGCCCCTGCCGGGCCGTACGGACCTGAGACAGGTGCGTTGGGGGCTCGCGATCAACGACTATGAGCGGATCCAGGTGGGTCATTACCTGACCCTGCTGGGTGACCGTCGCGGTCAGCGGATCCTGCGCACCTACCGTCCCGCCACACCGACGGACTCCTACCGGGCCCAGCCCTATCTGGTCATGCTGGACGTGTTGGCGGGGCGCACCGCCAGCGCGAGGACACGCGCTCGGACAATCGGGGACTTCACACCGGTGCGGGCCTTCGACTCCGCGCTCGCGAACTGGCTGACCCTGGCTCGTTGAGACCGCCCCATCATTCGCCCGGTGAAGCCAGAAACCCCTCGCGATCCACCACAACTCGCTGCACGGACCCCGACAGGGCGGTGCGACCGTCTCGGTTCACCAACGTGACCTCGAACTGGACCCGGCGTCGATCCACCTCGGCCACCAAGGCGGTCGCGACGACGGTCTCGCCCACCTGCGACGCCAGAACGTGCTCCACACACACCCGGCTGCCCACCGTGGTCTCGTTGTCGTCCAGTCGTTCCGCGACGGCGGCGACCGTGACGGACTCCGCCCAGGCAATGGCCCGGGGTGTGCCCAGGACCGATACGTCCCCGCTGCCCAGAGCGGTTGCGGTGTCCTCGTCGCCCACCACAAACTCACGCGTGGCGGAGTCGCCGACCTGGATGTCACTCATGGCCTAGACGTTACCCATTCCGTGGTGACAGGTCACACCGGGTCACTGAACGAGACCGAGCCGCCGCAATTCCACGACGAGATCGTGAGGATTGCTCGACGAGGCGAGAGCAGCGTCCAGCGTGACCTGGCCCTCGGAGAACAGGCGCGTCAGGTGCTGATCGAAGGTCTGCATGCCGTAGTAGCTGCCTTCGGCGACCAGTTGCCCGATCATGGACGTCTTCTCAGGGTCGCTGATCGCCTCCGCCACGCGGCCGGTGTTGATGCAGATCTCCATGGCCACCGCCCGACCGTTGCCGTCGGCGCTGGGAACGAGCCGTTGGCACAGGATGCCGCGCAACGCCCCTGCGAGACTCAGTCGAACCTGCCGTTGCTCGTGTGGCGGGAAGAAGTCGATAATGCGCGAGATCGTCTCTTCGGAGTCGACCGTGTGCAACGTGGACATCACGAAGTGCCCGGTCTCTGCCGCCGAAATCGCTGCCCGGACCGTCTCCATGTCGCGCATCTCGCCCACCAGGATCACGTCGGGGTCCTGACGCATCGCCGCGCGCATGGCCAGCGCGAAGCTTCCAGTGTCGACGTGGACCTCGCGCTGGTTGATCATCGCGATCTTGTCTTCGTGGAGGACCTCGATGGGGTCCTCGATCGTGACGACGTGAACCTCTCGGTGAGTGTTGATGTGGTCGACCATGGCGGCCAACGTGGTTGTCTTGCCGGACCCGGTCGGGCCCGTCACGAGCACCAAGCCGCGCGGCTCCAGAGCCAACGGGGCGACCACCTCGGGCAGGTGGAGCGCGGACAGCGGAGTAGCGCCGATCGACACCGCCCGGAACACCAGGCCTGCTGTGCCCCGTTGCCGGAACGCATTGACACGGAACCGGCCCACCCCCTCCATGGAGTAGGCGAAGTCCGCCTCATTGGTCTCTTCGAACGCCTCGACCAAGTCGCTGCGCAGGACCTCGTGAACCATGTGTTCGGTGTCGCTCGGAGTCAGTTTCGGGGCGTCGAGTCGTCGCAACCGACCATCCACCCGGATTCGCGGCGGTGACCCGACCTTGCAGTGCAGGTCGGATCCACCGGAGTCGATGAGGGCACGAAGATACGGCATGACCGACTGAGGTCCGGTCGGCTCGGCCTGCTGCCATCGGGCAGGCATCTCCGGGGCAGGGTGTGTCACATCCCCATCTTCGGCCGATGCGCCCAATGCCTTGAGTCCCGGCCCTGAACGGCTCGTCACCGACCTCCGGAGAGCGGCTAGGCTGGCGTCCTACCGAACGACCCGAGGAGTTCCCATGAGTCAGCGTGCCCGCAAGCGTCGCGCCCGCAAGAACAAGCCCGCGAACGGCGGCAAGCGTCCCAACTCCTGAGCGGAACCGCTGATCTACTGATCTAGGGTGAGCCGCGTGGTCGCTTCCCACGTGACCGCGGTGGCGGTGGGCGTGGTGAACGTCGCGACGCGAACCTCGACGATCTCGGACAAGATCCGCTGACGCAGCGTCTCAGGGGCATGCTGGCAACCGCAGGCGTCGGCGACGGTCCACCGCAGGTCCTGTTGCAGCACGAACTGCTCCAGGCAGGGCGGGCATTCCTCGAGGTGCTGCTGCAACTGCTGCAGCCGATCCAGCGTCATGGCGCCGTCCATGAACTGATCCAGGTGCTGCAGGGTCTCCCTGCAGTTCGGGTCGTCGTCAGCGCACGCCATCACGTCACCTCCTGGGTCGTGGTCTTGAGGTATCCCTCTTCGCGGGCATAGTCCTCGAGCAACTCACGAAGTTGTTTGCGGCCTCGATGCAGCCGAGACATCACGGTCCCCACCGGAGTGCCCATCGTCTCGGCGATCTCCTTGTAGCTGAGCCCCTGAACATCCGCGAGCATCACCGCGTCGCGGAATTCCGGCGACAACGCCATCATGGCCTTCTCGATCTCCGGCTTGGGCAGGTTCTCGATGGCCTCGACGTCCGCGGCCCGCAGCCCACGGCTCGGCTGAACGCCGGCCTCGACGAACTGCCAGTCGTCCAACTCCGCGCCGGACTGCTTCGGCTGGCGCTGCTTCTTGCGGTAGCTGTTGATGTAGGTGTTCGTGAGGATGCGCCACAACCACGCCTTGAGGTTCGTGCCGTCTGAGTACTGGTGGAACGCGGTGTAAGCCTTGACGAAGGTCTCCTGGACGAGGTCTTCCGCATCTGCCGGGTTGCGGGTCATGCGCAACGCGCCCCCGTACAACTGGTCCAGATAGGGCAACGCGTCACGCTCGAAGCGTGCCTTGCGCTCAGCATCGCTTTCGACTGTGTCCGAGTCGGTCACCGGGGAATCCATCACGGCGAAGCCTACGGGGTTGGCTGCCGGTGAGGGCGGGTTGGTCAGCGGGAAATCGACCAGTCGCGTCACCTCAGGGCTGCGAGATGGCGGCGGGACAGTCGTCATGAGCACGGTCGGGTAGGACACGGGCGACTCCCTGGATCGGCGGTGGACGACTCGGTCATCCGGTCGCCTCAACGCCCTCGGGCGGGACCCCATTCCCCTGCCACGGTTGGCTCGGATCAGGTGACGTAGCCCGCCCCGGCCACTCGGTTCATCAACGGCCCCACCCCACCGGCACGATTCAGCAACACCCGCCGGGTCGTTTCCACGATGACCAAGCCCACCTCGTCAGCGGTGATCGTTGCCTTCTTGGGGATCCGGAACGAGTGATCCGCCCATGGCACCGACACCACCAACGCCTTGGCGTTGCGCTCGGCGACCTCAGCCGCCACCTCGACGGGAGTGCCGAACGTGTCCCGATCACCTTGGACGACGGTGACCGGGCACTGCTTCGTGGCCGTGACCAACTCGTCCACGCGGGTCTCCGTGATCGGGCGCCCCGGGGTATGAAGTGGATAGGCCAGGCACAGCACCCCATCGACGGCGAGATCTGCGGCCGTCCGGCACGCGATCCGGGCTCCGGTGCTGCGTCCACCGATGACCAAACGGCGAAGCGCATCGCCGGAGCGCTTGACGTCGCTGACCACCTCGCGAAAGGCGGCATCCACCTGGCTCTGCGCCGATGCGACCTTCTTGCCCGCGACCCGCCAGGGCTGTTCCACCAAGATCACGTCGACGCCGATCGGCGGTAGTTCGCGAGCCAGCAGCTGCAGCTCCCACGCCTCGATCCCGGCTCCCGCTCCGTGCCCGAGCACCAGCGTCGCGCGGGGCACGCCCCGTTCGACGGTGAAGTAGTGTGCGCGGGCCAGGCCCACGGTGGTGTCGATCTCCTCGACGCGGTCGTTGCTCACAGCACCATCCTGTCGGTCGCGGGCCACGGATCCCAGTCGGCTACGCCCGTTCGCCACCGGCAGGGCCGGAGCGGGCCGCCCCCTTGGCAATCATCTTGAGCACGAGCCCCGGAGAGGTCCGGAAGGATCGCCAAGCTGTTCGCGCCGTCGACGGGGTCACCAGCAATGGTTCGTTGCGTTCCACGGCACGGACGATGTCGTCGATCAGCCGGTCCAGATCGTAGATCCCCCCTGGCATTGCTGCTGCCATGACCCGGATGGAGTCATCGCCCGCGACCGGCGGCAGGTCCGCGGGTGTCGACTTGTCCAGGATCGGAGTCTCGGTGAATCCGGGACACAACGCGATGAAGT
>CAZCRC010000054.1:0-4153 GCA_964500995.1 uncultured Actinomycetes bacterium | reverse complement strand
GTCGACTTGTCCAGGATCGGAGTCTCGGTGAATCCGGGACACAACGCGATGAAGTGCACGCCCCTCTCCTCGAACTCCGCTCGCAGGGACAACGTCAGCCCGACCACCGCATGTTTGGTGGCAACGTAGGGGGCCAGGTACGGCGCGGGCAGCAGCCCAGCCAACGACGCGGTGTTGACGATGTAGCCGTCGCCTTGGGCGACCATGTGCGGCAAGGCCGCCTGGACGCCGTGGATGACGCCACGCAGGTTGACATCGATGCAGCGGTCCCAATGCGCAACGGTGAGGTCGAGCGTGTCACCGCCCACACCGATGCCGGCGTTATTGAAGATCATGTCCAAGCGGCCGTGCTCGGCTACGGTCTCGTCGACCACGGCTGCCACGGCATCGGCATCGCGGACATCCAGTTCGACGCCCGTCGCCCCGATGAGCCCTGGCCCAGACAACTCCGCAGCGAGCGCTGTCACACCGGCTGCGTCGACGTCGGCGAGGACCAGATCGACCCCCTTGTCGGCAAGGGCGCGAGCGAGCGCAGCCCCGATCCCTGACGCTGCCCCGGTGATGATTGCGATTCGAGCCATGGCACCACGGTGCCAGACGGCTCAGCTCGAGTCGGGAATGGGCCGTCCCAACAGTGACCGCACCACCTGCGTATCGTCCGCGCCACTGGTGCGGTTACGGCGCACGAACCCGCACTCGACACATCGATGGGCGATGAACCACCTGTCCTGCTTGATCCCCGCGGCTGCCGGCTCCATGAGGCCCCCGCACTCAGCGGCTCGGTCACCGGGGTTGATGTCCACGTGCCGTGACCATAGACAGCGAGGGCAGTGGTTGGTGTATCCGTCACCACGTACCGCGGCTCCGCAGTTGCCACACGTGAAGTCCTCGACGACGCGGGTGAACCGGGCCGTCCCCTCTCCGGTCATGATGCCGCGACGGGCTCGAGCAGCTCTGGACCGTTGTTTCGCACGTTGTTCACCGAGGTGCTCACCGGGTCTGCGCGCAACCAACCGGGTGCGGCCGGGGTCAGAAGCCCGATCGCCTCGGCGCCGTCCTGCTGGAGCGGATCCAGCCACTCGCTCCATTGCGACGGCTGGACACACATGGGCATCCGGTCGTGGATCCGACCGAGGTCGTCGGGCGCTGACGTCGTGATCACGGTGACGGTCCACAGCCAAGCCGCCGGATCCCCCTCGGCCATGGCCGGGTCCCGCCAGAACTCGTACAAGCCGGCCATGGCCAACACCGAACCGTCGGTGGGGTGGATGAAGAAGGGCTGCTTCTTCGGTTTGCCGCCAGTAGCGCGCGGTGATTCGGGGTCGGGGGACGCATACCACTCGAAGTACCCGTCTGCCGGAAGCAGGCAGCGTCGGCGCGACACCGCCCGACGGTAGGAAGGTTTCTCGGTCAGTGTCTCGACCCGTGCGTTGATCATGCGGGAGCCGATCTTGGGATCCTTCGCCCAGCTGGGCACGAGTCCCCACTTGACGATGGCGAGTTCCCGTTCGACCTCCGCCTCAGCGGCAGCGTCTTCCCCGTCGGAACGCTCCCGATCCACGACTGAGTAGACCTCTTTGGTGGGTGCGACGTTGTAGTCAGCAGCCAGGTCGCGTGTCGGGGCCTTTGCGACCTCGAATTCTTCGATCAGAGTCGCCTTGTCCCGGCTGGCCGCGTACCGCCCACACATGTCCCCATCGTACGGGCGGGTGCTGGCGGCTCAGGCCCGGCGAGCGCTCGGCGGCCCCCCGGTCACCCCTCGGGAGGCGTGAACGTCTTGGTCCGCTCCATGCCTGCGGCCCGGCCCTTGGCCGAGATCACGAGCGCCATCTTGCGCGATGCCTCGTCGATCATCTCGTCGCCCAGCATGACGGCGCCCTTGGCGCCACCTGCCGCAGAGGTGTAGTAGTCGTAGGCATCCAAGATCAGTTCGGCGTGGTCGTAATCGTCTTGGCGGGGCGAGAACACCTCGTTGGCGGCTTCCACCTGGCCGGGGTGCAGCACCCACTTGCCGTCGAATCCCAGCGCAGCGCTGCGACCGGCGACACGCTTGTAGCCCTCGACGTCCTTGATCTGCAGGTACGGGCCGTCGATGGCCTGCTTGTCGTGTGCGCGCGCCGCCATCAGGATGCTCATCAGGATGTGGTGGTAGGCGTCGCCCACGTCATAGCCCGGGGGCTGCTCGCCCACAACGAGCGACTTCATGTTGATGCTGGCCATGAAGTCCGCCGGCCCGAAGATGATCGTCTCGACCCGTGGGCTGGCGGTGGCGATCCCGTCAACGTTGATCAGGCCCAGTGCGTTCTCGATCTGCGCCTCGATCCCGATGCGGCCGACCTCGAAACCCATCGACTTCTCGATCTGGGTCAGCAGCAGGTCCAGGGCCACGATCTGCTCGGGGGTCTGCACCTTGGGCAGCATGATGCAGTCGAGGTTCTGTCCCGCGCCCTCGACGACCTCGACGACGTCGGCGTAGGTCCACTGCGTGGTCCAGTCATTGACCCGAACCGTGCGCACCTTGGACTCGTATCCGCCCTCGTTCAGGGCCGCGACGATGTTCTTGCGGGCATCCGGCTTGGCCAGCGGCGCCACAGCGTCCTCGATGTCCATGAACACCTGGTCAGCGGGCAGGCCTTTGGCCTTGTCGAGCATCTTGGGGCTCGACCCGGGAACGGCCAGGTTCGAGCGTCGCGAACGCAGGGAGCGGGTAGTGGTCTGATCCGGGGTCGTGGTCATCTGTGCACCTCTCCAGGAGTACTCAGGTGGGCGCGAACACAGTCAGTCCGGCGCCCGCAGGCAACGCCCCACCGTAACTGCCCGGTGACTGGCCCACCGCGCGCGGGGGGATCGGTGTTACGCCGGTCACTCACACCGGCGGTGACTCCAGCGGTTGATCAGAGCGGCTCGCCCGCACCACGATGATCAATCCCACTCCCAGGAGCACCAGAGCAGGGATGACCTGGACCGGTGGGTACTGCTGTAGGAAGATCGCCGCCACGATGATCGCGCCGGGCAGTTCGAACAGGATGGCCAGACTGACCACTGTTGCGGACGTCGACTGCAGCACGAGGCTGACCACGGTGTGGCCCAAGAGTTGGGCGATCACCGTGAGTCCCAGGATCAGGAGCCAGTCGCGGGCCGAGTAGCCGCTGAGATCGGCTCCGAACAGCACGCACAGTGGGAGCAATCCGAGGGCCGCCACGGTGTAGGCAACGGTTGTGTAGTTGACGGTGCTGAGGCTCTGCCGGGCCCGTTCGCCGGTCGTGACGTAGGCGGCCGCGAGCACGGCGCCAACCAGCGCGAGCCCGTCGCCGATCAAGGAGCGGGGGTCGAGCGAGAAGTCGATCCCGGTGAGCACCAACACACCCACGAGCGAGACGCCGATGCCCACCCACACGCCGCGGTCCACCCGGGCTCCCATCGAGCGTGCGATCAGCGCGGCCCAGATGGGCTGCGTCGCCACCAACGCCGCGGCCGACGCCACGGACGTGAATCGGATGGATGGGATCCAGGTGGCGAAGTGAGCAGCCAGGAACAGTCCGGCGGAGATCAGCCACACCCACTGGCGACGCGACAGTGCGCGGAACTCGCCGAAGCCCTTGAGGAACAGCCAAGGCGCAGTCGCACCCGCCCCCAGGATGCTGCGCCAGAACGCGATCGCCAAGGCCGGTGCGGTGCACGCCGCAATCATGGGCGCCGACGTCGACACCGACAGCACCGCGACAGCCAGCAGGGTGGTGTCCCGGGGGCCGGGCAGGCGGATAGCGGAATCGGGCACACCCCATGGTGAGGCATTGCGCGCAGGTGGATCGACGCGGTTAGGCCAGTGGTGGTTCGGGGTGGTCGGTGTGGGTGATTCCGGTGGGGGTGGTCCAGGTCCAGGACGCGTCGGGGTCGTCGTCGTTGCTTCTGATTCGCCATCTGGAGTGGGTTTTCATCCGGTGGTGTCGGCGGCAAATCGGCCCGATGTTGGCCGGGGTTGTGGGGCCTTTCGGGAAGGGGATCACGTGGTCCAGGTCGGTGATCTCGACGCGGCAGCCCGGCATCCGACAGTACGGCTCCCGAGCCCGCACGAGTCGCGCGACCGCCGCGGTCGGCCGGTAGGTGCTGGGGCTGGTGGCGATGACCTGCCCGCCGACGGTGTCGGTCAACC
>CAZCRC010000053.1:0-10437 GCA_964500995.1 uncultured Actinomycetes bacterium | reverse complement strand
CGCAAGCCGGTGGACTACTGGAAGTCGGGCTTCTACCGGCTCGGCCTGGCTGCGGGAATCCCGATCATGATGGTGTCCCCGGACGGACCGTCCAAGACCGTGACGTTCGCGCCGCCCTACTCGCTGACCGGCGATGTCGTGGCCGACATGGACCACGTCCGCGCGTTCTTCGCCGACAAGCGGGGGGTCGATCCCAGCAAAGCCCGGGAGCCTCGGCTACGCGCGGAGGACGACGCGGCCGCCCTGGCCGAACTGACAGGTGCCGAAGCGACCGGATGAGCACCCCCACGATCCGGTCGGCGACCGCGGCGGACGCCGAGGCGGTCGCGGACCTGGCAGCCGCCACGTTCCCCCTCGCGTGTCCGCCTCACACGACGGCGGCCGACATCGCCGAGCACATCGAACAGCGCTTGAGCGCGTCCGCCATCGCCGCCGAGTTGGGCGACCCTGCCGTGCAATACCGAGTCGCCGAGGTCTCCGGAGATCTGGTCGGTTACACGATGTTGGTGACTGACGTTCCCCCGCCCGACGGCCCGGCCGGTCGGCGCCCCATGGAACTACGTCGCATCTACGTTCACGAGAAGTGGCACGGGCATGAGGTTGGTGCGGCGCTGATGAGCGATGCGTTGCAGTGCGCCGCGATGGCCAGCCGAGATCTGGTGTGGCTGGGGACAAACGAACTCAACGAACGAGCCATCCGGTTCTACCGGCGCCACGGGTTCGCGGTGAGTGGCAGCAAGACGTTCCGGGTCGGTCAAGCCCTCGAATGCGACTACGTCATGTCTCGCAGCGTCGGTGACACTGGGGTCAGTAGCGCTGGGCCGGGAGTTTCTGCAACTCCTTGAGGACCGTCGGGTCCATCCCGTCCAGCCAGTCCGCCAGGTCCTCGTTGGACACGAACATGATGTCCGGGTACTTCGCCTTGGCGTCGACGATGAAGCGCTCCAGCGCGATGATGTAGGAATCGCAGGCCCAACTGTTCAGATGGGAACCCAGGAACAGCGGGGCCCGGTTCCCCGCGTACAGCCCATCCAAGGCATCCATGTAGGTCTGATAGGTCTGCTGCTCGACCCGGGCGCACTCCTCGGGTGGCACCTCGGTCTCGCCGTTGGTCTGGTTGACGAGCAGGTTGTAGTCCATGGACAGGACCCACAGATCGGTGCCGGACAACTTCAGCGCGGGCAGCGGGAACTGCCACAGCCGGCCGGCGGCGACCTTGCGGGGCCACTGCAGCACCCCCGGATCGGACGCCTCGTACCGGAACCCCTCGGCGGCGAACGCCTCCCACATCGCGGGGCGGTCGCCCTCGAGGCAGGGGGTCCGATCGCCGACGATGACCGACGAGTCGAACGGCAGCGTGAGGGACTGGTCCGTGACCTGGGGGTTGT
This sequence comes from uncultured Actinomycetes bacterium, assembly GCA_964500995.1. GTDB lineage: Bacteria > Actinomycetota > Actinomycetes > S36-B12 > CAIWTL01. Next base: position 9,049 of record CAZCRC010000053.1, on the reverse strand, counting down.
TGGCCGGCCAAGAATCCAGGAACTGCCGCGCCTGACTGATCTCGTCGCGCCAATCCTGGGTCGACCACGTGTCCACGCCGTTGGCCCCACAGAAGTGCCCGAGGAAGTGCGTGCCGACCTCGTGGCCCTCACGCCACATGTCCACGAACGTGCGGACGCGGCGGTCGACCAACTCGGCGGTGGCGAAACCGATGTCCGACTGCCCCGGGAGCCGACCCGGTGGCCGGTAGAGCATCTTCTGGGACTCCGGCAGCAGGCACAGTCCGGACATGAAGAACGTGAACCGACCCTGCACCTGCTTGGCGGTGTCGAGGAACGTGCGGATCGTGCCCTTCTCGGTCTCACAGCCGCCGTCCACTGAGATGACGACGGTCTGCACGGGCTGCTGGCCGGGAACCGGTTGTGGGATGTCGACACCGGGTTGCGCTTCGGGGGGACTCGTCACCCCGCTGCGGGCGGGAGCCACGGCAGCTCCGTCGCCGACTTGGGAGGAGTCGACGGCGCCAACTTCCTGGGCGGACTCACCGGCTGCCTGCTCCCCGCTGAAGGGGGCGGTGAAGGCAACCACCAGCAGCAGGATCGCGCCCACCAGCGCGGCGATGCCTTTGACCGGCACCCTGTCCATTCCGCCCATCCGGCGACCCACCCCACTCCCGAGTGGGTTCATTGTCACCCGCGGCCAGGCCACTTCGGTCACCGCGCGTGGCGTGTCGTGACCAGGCGATCGTCGGGCGGGTGATTCGCGGGAAACGGGCCGCGGGCTTCGGAATCCGATGGCACAGTGGCGGGATGCTGCACCATGTCTCGTTCACTGCGGACCGACCCCGTGAGGTCGCTGGGATCCTGGCCGAACTGATCGGTGGAAAGGTGAGCCGATTCGGGCCGTGGCCCGGCGGATACATCGCCTGGGCGGCTGACTCGAGCGGCACTGCCATCGAGGTCTACCCGACCGGCACGGAGATGTCGCCCGACGCGGCCGGGGGGCAGGCGAACTTCGCGCACAATTACTTCGCGCAGCGCCTGACCGGAACTCACGCGGCGGTGTCCGTGGACCGGACCGAGGACGAGATCCTCGCGACGGCGGCCAAGGCCGGCTGGCAGGCGCAACGCCTGGACCGCGGCGGGTTCGAGGTCATCGAGGTCTGGGTCGAGAACCGCGTGATGCTCGAAGTCCTGACTCCCGCCATGGCCACCCAGTACCTGACGGTCGTCGATGCGCCGCGCATCTCGGCGAGTGGGACGGACTTCCACTCCTTGACGCTGTCGGCGCGAGTGGCCACCGACGTCCATACGGCGTGGAATGCCTGGGCGAGCGCCCGGGGCCTCACCCGCTGGTGGAACGTGCCGCACGCGCGTATCGACCTGCGTGTCAACGGTGCCTACGAACTGCGCTTCGTGGCTCCCGGGGTCGAGGGTCCGCGGGGAACCGAAGGATGCCGGATCCTCAGTTACGTCCCTGATCGGATGCTGTCGTTCACGTGGAACAACCCCGCTCACCTGCCCGGTGGCCGCAACCAGACCTGGGTCGTGCTGACGTTCACAGAGGTCGCCGATGGGACCGAGGTGGAGATCGTCCACAACGGGTTCGAGATCAGCGCTGAGGGCGACGCGGTGCGGGAGTACTTCCGGCAGGCGTGGCGCCGTGTGCTCAAGCGCATGGTCTCCCACTGGGAACCGGAGTCCGGCCTGACCGCGTTGTCGGACCTGGTTGGCACTCAGACGTTGTCCCGCAGCCAGCGGTGAACGTCGGCGGTGCGCGCCAGCCGCCGTGCGCACCATGGCACGAATCGACGTGAGGTCACGGCCTTGGGCACGGCTTCTTCCCAGGTGACGCCCAGTTGTTTGCGGCGCAGGAGGTCGCCTCGGGGATGGTCGGCGTCGTACGGTGCCGGGACCCGTTTCAGCTCGTCGCCGATCAGGTGAGCGCCAGCGCCGGTGAGCTCGTCGAGTGCCTCCTGCAACGCCGCGCCCTGGGATCCGGCGACTGCCTGCCGGTAGCGGCCGACGTCGCTGCCCGCGAACCGCCACCCAGCACCGAACCCGATCCCGGTATTGCTGAGCCGCAGGAACACCGTGGCACTGCTGGCCTTGTCGGGGCCTTCCCAGAACCGCAGCAGGAGGTAGTCCTTGTAGGGCGGCACGGGATGAAACCGTACGTCGTTGGTGATCGGCGAGATGGACCCGTTGACTTTCGGCACCACCTGAAGTGAGTCGGAGACATCCCGGTGCAGCTCAGGCGCGAGTGCGTCGATCAAAGCACGGGTTGGCTCGAGGACCTCGTCGGTGAACTGCTGCTTGTTCGCCAGAAAGAAGTCCCGATCGTTGGCACCGATCTGTTCCAGGAGTGGGAGCGCCGTCGCGGGGTAGCCGTGGAATGTGTCCATGACCGGCACCCTAGGCCGGTGGCCGCAAGCGGCTCAGGCGTTGTCCCCAGCCATGGCCGCCGCCGCTCGACGGCGCAGCGGGGGCTCCGTCGCGGGGGGTCGGCGGCGTTCCGGCAACTCGGCGAGCAGTTCCCGGGTAGCCGCTGCAACCGCGGTCACGGCGCGGTCGATCGCCTCCTGGGTGACCGCGCTCGGCGACGCGATGGCGCCCACCTTGCGCACGTACTGCAGCGCAGCGGCGTCGATCTCGTCCTCAGTCGCTGGTGGTTCGAGTCCACGCAGGGGCGTGATGTTGCGGCACATGTGCTCAGCGTGCCACCCATTTCGGCGCCGTGTCGCCGTTGGCCGCCACCCGCGTCACGCCGGGCGGCGGCCCACCGCGAGGTAGGCGATCGGGCCGATGGGCTGGATCAGACAACCCACCGCCCACAGCGCCTTGGGACCGCGCACCCCCGCGGCAGGGCGGCGGGCGAGGTCGGTGAGGGCCACCGCGGTCACGACCACCTCGATGGTGCCACCGATGACGACGGCCGTCTTCTGAGCGTCGGTCAGTTCGCTCCACGTCTTACGTTCCATGGCTCCAACGTACGCCTCTGCCCCGCTGTGCCACGCTGGAGTCATGGGGTCGCCCGCACCGGAACTGACAGTCGTGCGACGTCTGTTCCCCGGGTGGACCCGCGACTTGGCACCGTGGACGCGCGGCAACCTGATCGCCGGGTTGACCGTGACCGCCTACCTCGTGCCCCAGGTCATGGCATACGCAACGGTGGCCGGGTTGCCCGCCATCGTGGGGCTGTGGGCATCGCTGCCAGCGCTCGTGATCTACGCCTTGATGGGGTCGTCGCGGGTGCTGAGCCTGGGACCGGAATCCAGCGTCGCCCTGATGACCGCTGCCGTGATCGCGCCCTTGGTGGCAGGTGATCCCGGACGGTATGCGGCGCTGGCCGCAGGCTTGGCGGCGGTCGTCGGGCTTATCGGGTTGATCGGGAGCCTGTTGCGGGTCGCCTTCATCAGCGACCTGTTGTCCCGGCCCGTGCTGGTCGGCTACATGGCCGGCATCGGGGTTCTGATGATCGACGGGCAACTCGACAGCTTCCTCGGCATCGACACCGAGGGCGACACGTTGTTCTCCCACTTGAGCGAAGTGGTGAGCGCCCTACCGACCGCGAACCTCGCGGTCGTGGCTTTGGCGGTCGCGGTGCTCGTGCTGCTCTTCGTCCTTGCCCGCACCTACCCCCGGCTACCGGGGCCGTTGATCGCCGTCGTCGTCGCCGCAATTCTTGCCGCCGTCCTGGTCGCGTGGGGAGCCGCGATCCCTCTGGTCGGAACCGTGCCTCAGGGTCTCCCGACACCCACCCTGCCAGCACTGCCCGACCAGGACTTGGAGCTCTTCGCGCTGGCCGCGGCGGGAGTAGTGCTGGTCGGTTTCACCGACACCGTCTTGACCGGCCGAGCTTTCCGGCAGCGCCACGAGGATCTGGACACGACCACCGAGTTGCGCTCGATGTCGCTGGCGAACATCGCCACCGGGTTCCTGCAAGGAATGCCGGTGTCCAGCAGTGGCAGTCGGACCGCGCTGGCGCGTACCTCGGGAGCCACGTCGCAGGGATACTCGCTGGTCACCGCCGCCGGGCTGCTGCTGGTCCTGCTGGTCGCAGCACCGGCGCTGTCGACACTGCCCCGCGCGGGGCTGGCCGCGCTGGTGATCTTCGCCGCGCTGCAACTGATCGACGTGGGCGAGTTCCGTGCGTTGTGGCGGTTCAGCCGCACCGAGTTCGCGCTGGCCGTGGTCACGTGCGCGGCAGTACTGGTGGTCGGGATCCTCAACGGCGTCCTGGTCGCGGTGGCCCTGTCGGTATTGGCGATGTTGGCACGCGTGGCCCGGCCGCAGGCCGCGGCGCTCGGGTTCGTCCGGGGCGTCCCCGGGATGCACGACATCAACGACTTCGACGACGTCGCCGAGGTCGAGGGGCTCCTGGTGTTCCGCTACGACTCTCCGCTGTTCTTCGCCAATGCCAACGACTTCACGACCGAGGCGATGCGAATGGCGACCGCGCGCGAGCCGGGCCTGGACTGGTTCGCGCTGAACTGCGAAGCCATCATCACGATCGATTCCACCGCGGCCGCAGCCCTCACGTCGTTGATCAGCGACCTCACCGAGGCCGGTGTCACGTTCTGCCTGGTTCGCGCCAAACGGGAACTGCTGGACCAACTCGACGACGCCGGGATGCTGGCCCGGATCGGCGAGGAACACATCTATCCCACCCTGCCCACTCTGGTCGAGGCCTTCCGCGCGGCCCATCCGAATCACGACGCCTGACCGCAACCCGATTGGTCACAGTGTGGTAAAGGTCACTCTCGGTTGCCCTTGTTGCACAAATCGCTGGCACGCACCCTGAAATCGGACAATCATTCACTCTGCGTGGTCGATGCGGGGCCTTCTGGCCACCACGCAGTAGCCGAGCCGCCGACAGACGAGGTTCTTCCCCATGCCCACCACCCCCACGGTGCGTCGCCTTGCCCTGTTCCCCGCCGCCGCAACTGCACTTCTGATCGGTGGCGCCCTGGCCGCTGCACCCGCGCAGGCCTGGGACTTCCCCGCCGAGGACATCGCCGAACATGCGCTCGCCCAACCCGACGGCCACGGCGGTCAGTGCAAGGTATTCGCGCAGAAGGTCGTCAACGACATCCTCGAGCGCGAGGGCATCAAGGCCCGGGTGGGCGGCTACGGCACGCCGGGGGGCGCCTACTACGGCGCCTACAAGCGCGCCGGGGGAATGCTCGTCGGCGCCGAGGCCGGTCAGCCGGGCGATGTCATCCAGGTGATCCCCGCTCGCGACAAGAACAAGGACTTCCCCGACACCCGCGACAAGAACAACGAGTCCATCCTGCACACGGCGATCATCGTGGACACGATCAAGCCGGGCGTCTATCAGGTGCGAGACAGCAACTACGTCGCCTACGAGACCATCGGTACGCACCGCTGGAACCCCATCGCGTGGCGCGAACGCGGCGTCGAGGTGTATGTCTGGCGGTTCGGTCAGGCACCGGATCCCGTCGTGATCCCCAGTGGCTTCGTCGCAGTCGGAGCCAAGCCCAGTGCCCGCACCCTTAAGGCCTGATCACGCAGGCGACCGTAGTCGCCGCCGGGTAGGTTGGGCGCCATGTCACGCACCCTGATGCCGATTCCCGCGATCCACGTCACCGCGGGCCAGACGCCACTGCCGCCCAAGCCCGGCCCGGGACTCGCCGTCGAGCAGGGCTCCGTATCCGATGCGGTCAACGGCTGGCGGCAGCAGGGCGCTCACGTCGTGATGCTGATCGACGGGGACGCCCACGCGGGTGAAGGCTCCAACACCGCGATCTTCAAGGACGTGCTGCATCACGGCCACTCGGTGCACTTCGTGGTCGCCGGTGGCATCAACAGTCAGGAAACCCTGGACGAGGCGTTGGCCATGGGTCCGTCGCGGGTCGTCGTCGATGTCGCCACCGCGGACCGGCAGTGGCTGTACCAGGTGTTCGCCGAACACGGCCAACACGTCGTCGCCGGGCTGCACGTCCACGGCACCGACGTGATCGACAACAATGGAACCGCAGTGGGCGAGTTGTACGACATCGTGCTCGACCTCGAGGACCACAACTGCCCGCGCTACCTGCTGGTCGAGGCTGCCCGCCGGGGCCACTGGCACCACAAGGACAAGAACGTGCTGGCGGGCGTCTGCGAGTCAGTTCGCCACCCGGTGTGGACGCAGGGCGGGATCAACACGCTGTCCGACCTGCACGCGCTCGGTGACCTGGCGCCTCGGCTGGAAGCTGCGGTCATCGATGAGCCGCTGTACAGCGGACGCTTCACGTTCGACGAGGCCATCACCGCCGCGCAGCCCCGCTACGACCCCTACGAGTGGGCGCCACCCCACGCCTGAGGCCGGTCACGCGGTGTCACGAGCCTCAGGACGACGGCCAGTCCGCCAGCGTGTCCAGGTACATCTGCCGCACCTCGGCGACGTGTTCGTCGAGGCTCTCGCGGGTCCAGCCCTCGGTGGATACCGGCGGCAGCACGGCGACGTCCACGGTGCCGGGATGGATCACGTACGAGTGGGCCGCCATGATCTCGCCACAGTTGCGCATCACGATCGGAACGATCGGCACCTGCGCCTGCATGGCCATGAAGAACGGGCCCTTCTTGAACGGCAACAGTCGGTTCGTGGGCGAGCGGGTCCCCTCGGGGGCAATGGCGATGGAGCGTCCCGACTTGAGCGCCTCGACGACGGGCTCGAGTTGTTCGTGCGCCTTCTGGGAATTGCTGCGATCGATGTAGGCGACATCAGCGAGGAAGCCGATCGGGCCGAACATCGGGTTGTACTCCAACTCCTTCTTGGCCACACCGGTGAAGTCACGCCGCAGCAGCGCGCCCAGGACGAACACGTCGAGTTGGCTTTGGTGGTTGAACAGGAACACCGCCGGGCGCTCCTCCCACACGTTCTCCTCGCCGATGATGTTCAGGCGGACACCTGCGGCCGCGAGGCCGAGATCCGACCCGGCACTGGCAGCGACATTCGCGCCCAGGCGCCGCGATCCGTTGAGCAGACCGAGCCCGGCGGCTCCCACCACCGAACCCGCGAACACGCCGATCGCGGCCGCGCTGCGAACGACGTCGACGGGGGTCGTCGACGGGGGCTTCTTGAACTTGGCGATCGGCCATTTGTTCTGCCGGGCAATCTCCGTCAGTTCCGCGTCGGCGTTCAGCGCACACGGGTGTCCGACGGTGGACAGGAACGGAACGTCCTCGGCACCGTTGCTGTACGCATACGAGTTCTTGAGCACGATCTTGTTCGCCTTGGCGAACTCCCGGACGCCCTGCGCCTTGCCCTCACCCCACCGGATCGGACTGGCCAGCGCACCGGTGATGACGCCGTCCTTGATCTCCATCTCGGTGGACACGATGTGGCGGATGCCGAGGTCGTCGGCGGTCGCCTTGATCTGCGGTGGGGTGGCCGATGACGCCACCACGACCGTGTGGCCCATACGCTTATGGGCGTCGATCAGGACGCGTGCCTCTGGGTACAGCTTGCCGGCGATCTTCTTGCGGAAGACCTGGTTGGCCCAACGATCCAACTCGTCCACAGTCTTGCCGGCCTGGGCTTCGACGCCGATGCGCATCAGTTCGTCGACGTCATGGCCGCGGCGCTCGACATTGACCGACTCCGAGATCGTTGCGACCAGTTCCCGGACCCCGATGTCGCCCTTGCGCAGCCGTTCGGTGAAGAACGCTGACGCCGAGTACCCGTCGATCAGGGTTCCGTCGAAGTCGAAGAACGCCCCGACGGTCGGGCCCTCTGGCCCGGTCTCGATCTGCTCCAACAACCACTCGAGATCAGCCACGATCAGCTCCCGTCACCAGCACGGCGCGTTCCGTCATCAGCGGCTGGCCGGACTCGGCAGCCAGCAGCCGGATCTCGTCGGTGCGTCGCACCAGGGTCCGGATCTCTTCGGCGAACACCGCCCGTCGGCGAGCGAGGTCGGGTTCACCCGGATCAACCAGTTTCTGGTTCTCGGCGAGCAGGAACGCGTTGCGGAAGTAGTCCCGCGAGATCGATTCCGGCGTGTGCAGCGTCTTCTGTAGCCAGTACTGCTGGGCCAACCCGAGGCAGCGTTCCACGAGGTCGGACTGGTCGATAACGGCATCCGGTGCGTACTTCTCCAACTCGCCGGCCAGCACGTTGTAGGCCTCGAGGAACGGCCCGACGACACGGTGGGCCAGATGCAGCCGGACCTGCCGGAACTCCGCCATGACCCCGCCGGGGGTCCACGTGTCGTCCTGCCAGCCCGGGTAGACCAGCTCTGCCTCTTCGGCGATCTGCTCGGCGAACACCCGCGTAGTCGGGAAGAAGAACTCGAACTTGAGCAATTCCTTCAATCGGCGGGCATTGCGCCAGGTGGCGCGGTTGATGTCCGGGTCATCGCCCTCTGCGGCGCCGAGCAGCGACAGCTCGGTGATCGCGCGGTCGATGAAGTGGTGGATGATCGTGTTGCGGTAGAACGCGGCTTCGTGCTGGTGCTCCAGGCTCACCGAGTACACCGACTCGTCCCCGCCACTGAACTTGGCCACAACGTTCTCGCGCACCAGGTTGTCCAACGCGTCGCGCAATGGGCCGTGATCACTCAGGTCGAAGTCCGAGGTCACGGGAAGTTTGCGCAGGTTGATGTACTCCAGCAGCGGACCCAGGATGACTCGGCCCTCGGGGACCGTGATCGCGCGATCGCCGTTGTCCAGCAGGGCGAACGTCACCAACGCGCTCGGTGTCACCGGAGTCACCGTGTTGATGCGGTCGGACACCTCGAAGGCGACCTTCGGAACCGCGAGTCGGGGCCGAGGAACCCCTTCGTCGTCCAGGGTCAGACTCAGCGCGTCGCGCAGGGACAGCGGTTCCCCGAAACGCAGGTGGGCCCGACCCAGGCGCCGGGACTGGGACTTGGCGAAGTCGAACAGCCAGCCCAAGCTCTCGGCCTTCTTGGCGCCGCCCATCTCCTCCGCCGAGATGGCACCCACCTCATGCTGCTGGTCGTAGATGATCGACGTCGGCACGATGTGGACGTCGTGCTGGGGGTACTCCGCGAACGCGTCGATGACGTAACTCAGGATGCCGTAGCGCGGGGGACGGAGC
>CAZCRC010000052.1:0-10514 GCA_964500995.1 uncultured Actinomycetes bacterium | reverse complement strand
GGTACGGCCGAGGCGCCAGCTGATTCCGCCCCCGCGGAGGGCGAGACGGCTCCCGCAGCTGAGGACGCTGCTCCGGCCGTCGAGGACGCCGCTCCTGCGGCCGCCGAGGCCGCTGCCGCTGCACCCGACGACGCACCCGCAGCTGACAAGGCGGAGTGACCGTGCTGGCTGATGCACTCGACCACTTGGTCCGCGGCATCGTCGACAGCCCGGACGATGTCACCGTCAAGGAGCGCTCACATCGTCGCGGCATCACGCTGCGCGTGCGAGTGAATCCGGCTGACATGGGTCGCGTGATCGGCAAGGCGGGACGCACTGCCACCGCCCTGCGAACCGTCATCGGGGCCCTTGCGGGCAGCGACGGCAATGTCCGCGTCGACTTCGTGGACACCACCGAACGCTGATCATGTGGGTGCGCGTCGCGCGGATCGGTAAGCCGTTCGGCGTCAAAGGTCAGGCGACGGTGCAGTTGTTCACCGACGCCCCGGAGCAGCGCCTGGCGCCGGGCTCAGTCCTGGCCCGCTCCGACGACGGCACCCTCCCGGTGACGATCTCGACCCTGCAACGGATGGGGTCGCGTTGGGTGATCGGGCTTGGTGGTGTCACGAATCGCGAGGCCGTCGAAGAACTCCGTGACGAGGAGCTATTCGCGCGCGCGAATGACATCGTCGCCGCCGACGAGGAATGGTTCGACTGGCAACTGATCGGGCTGGCGGCCCGCGACGAGGCGGGGGTGGTGCTGGGCGAGATCGTGGCAGTCGAACACCCCCCGGCTCATGACCTGCTGGTGATACGTACGCCCGTCGGTCGGTCGGTGCGGGTTCCGTTTGTGGCTGCCATCGTCCCCGAGGTCACTACCGCGGGGGTAGTGATCGCCCCACCCGGGGGACTGTTCGACGATCCCGAAGCCGACTGATGCACATCGACGTCGTCAGCATCTTCCCTGAGTACCTCGCCCCGGCGCGGCTGTCGTTGGTCGGCAAGGCCATCGCGGACGGCTTGGTCCAGTTCTCGGTGCACGACCTGCGCGATGCGACGAACGATCGACACCGCACCGTGGACGACAGTCCCTACGGGGGTGGTCCCGGCATGGTGATGATGGCCGAACCATGGGGGCGCGCTCTCGACCCGCTCGTGTCGGGACCGGCACCAGCGACGATCCTGGTCCCCACTCCCTCGGGCACGAGGTTCACCCAGGCGACGGCTGTGGACTTGGCGCAGTTGGATCATCTCGTGATCGCCTGTGGGCGCTACGAGGGGATCGATGCCCGCGTGTGGCAGCACTACCGCGACACCGGTGTCGACGTGCGGGAGTTGTCCATCGGTGACTACGTCCTCGCCGGTGGGGAGGCCGCCGCCTTGGTCATGATCGAGGCTGTGGTGCGCCTGCTGCCAGGGGTGCTGGGCAACGATCAGTCGGTCGCGGACGACTCCTTCACGTCGGGGCGCGCGGCCCCGCTGGAGGGGCCAGTGTTCACCAAGCCGAGACAGTGGCGCGGCTTGGACGTCCCTCCGGTGCTGCTCAGCGGTGACCACGGTCGCATCGCGCAGTGGCGCGCGGAGCAGTCGGTCCACCGCACCCAGGAGCAACGTCCCGACCTGCTGTGAGTTTGGTGGCCGTGGTCCTTGTCGGGCATACTCGGACCACGCGGAATCATCCGGCCCTGCCACAGGGGAGTCGGCGTCTTCCTTCCGCGGCGGACATCACCCACATCGTGGGCGACCTGTGGCGCCTGCAGAGAGAGTGCAATCATGCGCAAGCTCGACTTCGTCGACGAGTCCTCGCTCCGTAGCGACATCCCCGACTTCCGTCCCGGTGACACCGTCAAGGTGCACGTCAAGGTGACCGAAGGCACTCGCTCCCGCATCCAGGTGTTCCAGGGTGTTGTCCTCGGCCGCGCCGGCGATGGACTGCGCGAGACCTTCACGGTCCGCAAGCTCTCCTTCGGCACCGGAGTCGAACGGCGATTCCCCGTTCATTCCCCGATCATCGACAAGATTGAGATCGTGACCCGCGGTGACGTGCGCCGCGCCAAGTTGTACTACCTGCGCGATCGTCGCGGCAAGGCCGCCAAGATCCGCGAGAAGCGCGAGAACTCCTGACGCAGCCGCCGGTAGGGTCGGGCAATGACTGTCACCCAGGAGCCTGCTGCCAGCAGCAAGTCCCGCTCGCTCCCGTTGTGGATCGAGATGCCGCTGGTCATCATCGTGGCCATTCTGCTGGCATTCCTGGTCAAGACCTTTCTCGTTCAGATCTTCTACATCCCGTCCGGCTCGATGGAGAACACGCTGCTGGTCGGCGATCGGGTCGCTGTGAATCGGCTCGCCTATCGCGTCGGTGAACCGCAGCGCGGCGATGTGATCGTCTTCGACGGTGTTGATTCATTCGTTCCCGCCTCGCAAGCCCCGCCCTCGGAAGGGCCGATCGCCGGACTGTTCACCGAACTGGGACGAACCATCGGGGTCGTCCCGCCGCCGGACACCGTCTTCGTGAAACGGGTCATCGGGGTCGCGGGGGACACCGTCGCGTGCTGCGACCCCAAAGGTCGACTGACCGTGAACGGGACCTCCATCAACGAGCCGTACCTGTATCCGGGCAACGAACCCAGCGACAGCCAGTTCAAGGTGGAGGTGCCGCCAGGCAAGTTGTGGGTCATGGGGGACCACCGGGCAGCCTCGGCGGACTCCCGCGCCCACCTGGGGGATCCGGGCGGGGGCTTCGTCCCCGTCGATCGGGCCCTGGGTCGGGCCTTTGCGGTGATCTGGCCTCGTTCGCAGTGGAGCACTCTTCCGGTCCCGGCCTGGGCCGAACAGATGAACGAGCAGAACCCGTCGGCTGGTTGATGTGACCGCGGTGCGCCCGAGCCTGCGCGTGGAGCGGGAACTGCTTCGCGGCGGGTGTCGTCGCGTCGTCGGTGTCGACGAGGTGGGTCGCGGCGCCATCGCCGGGCCGGTGGCCGTGGGTGCCGCGGTGGTGGACGAAAACACCCGTACGGCACCGGTCGGGCTACGCGACTCCAAACTGCTCAGCCCGGCGCAGCGAGAAGCGTTGTATCCCCGCGTGCGCCGCTGGGTTCGGGCCGGCGCGGTGGGGCGTGCCAGTTGCCACGAGATCGACGAGTGGGGGTTGACCGCGGCCTTGCGTCTTGCGGCCATGCGCGCGCTCGAACAGATCGGCCCCGTGGACGCGGTGATCCTGGATGGGACCCACGACTGGCTCACTGAGCCTGCCCCCACTCTGTTCGACCTGGTGGATTGGCCGCACGTCGACGTCCCCCCGGTGCATCTCGTCGTCAAAGGGGATCGGCGCTGCTCGTCGGTGGCGGCGGCCAGTGTCCTGGCCAAGGTGACGCGGGACCGGGAGATGGTGGAGTTGGCAGGGTCGGACGATCGATACGGGTGGTCGGTGAACAAGGGCTACACGACCCCCGAACATGCCGCGGCCATCCGTGCCCACGGCTTGGCGGGGCAGCACCGGCATTCGTGGGGGATCGCTGCGGCGGCTGACATCGACCTCACCCACAGGGTCCGGCCCCCCGAGGTTGTCCACACCTGAGCCGTCGCGTGCCCGATGCGCGGGCTCGGGTCCCACCGTGGAGCCATGACTTCCCCTCGACAACGACTCGGCCACTTGGGCGAGAACCTCGCCCATGCCTACGTGAAGCGCGCCGGCTGGTTGGTCCTCGACCGCAACTGGCGCTGCCGGCACGGCGAACTGGACCTCATCGGGCTGGAGGGGGACACCCTCGTCGTCTGTGAGGTTCGTACGCGTCACGGCGATCGGTCGGGGACGGCGTTGGAGTCGGTCACTCGTTCGAAGCTGCGCCGGATCCGGATGCTGACGGGCGAATGGATCCGAGTGCGCGGCGCCCGGCCCCGCTCGGTGCGCATCGACGTCATCGCCATCCAGATCGATGAGTTCGGGCATCACACCCTGACCCACGTTCGGGGAGTGGAGTGATGCCCGTCGCAGTGGCGCACGGTGCCGTGTGTGTCGGAATGACCGGGCAGGTGATCGAAGTGCAGGTGCACCTGTCCAATGGGCTACCGGGGATGACCATCGTCGGGTTGCCCGACACGTCCATCAACGAGTCCCGCGACCGGGTCCGATCGGCGGTCGTCAACAGCGGGTTCGAGTGGCCCGTGGGGAGGATCACCGTCGGGCTGTCCCCGGCCTTCGAGCACAAGCGTGGCTCCGGACTGGACTTCGCGGTGGCCATGGCAGTCCTGGCCGGAAATGAGACGGTGACCGATCGTCAGGTTGCGGGGACCGTGTTCGTCGGCGAGTTGGGGCTGGACGGGTCCGTGCGCGGAACCCCCGGCGCAGTGGCCATGGCTCTGGGCGTCGCGCGGACACCTGCCATGGAGCGGATCTTTGCCAGTCGGGCCACGGCCGCTCAGATCGCTCGGGTTCCGGGCGTTGCGGTCATCCCCGTCGACAGCCTGACCGAAGCCGTCGAGGTGCTCCGGGGTGCCCGCGACGTGCCGGACCCACCGCCTGTTCCGGAACGATTCCCCGACGGGGCCTTCCCGGAACTCGCCGACGTCCAAGGCCAGGCGTTGGCCTGCCGAGCGCTCGAGGTCGCTGCCGCGGGCGGGCACCACATCCTGATGAACGGCCCGCCCGGTGTGGGCAAGACGATGCTCGCGCAGCGCCTGCCCGGGCTCCTTCCGCCGCTGACTGACGAGCAGGTTCTCGAGGTCGCCGCGATTCGGGATGCCCTCGACGGGTCCGGGGACAGCGTGACGCGGGTCCCGCCCTTCTGCGCCCCGCATCACTCCGCCAGTCATGTGGCCCTGGTGGGTGGCGCGGTGGGCGCCGCGACGCGGCCGGGGCAGATCACGCTCGCCCACCACGGGGTTCTGTTCCTCGACGAGGCGCCGGAGTTCTCGCGCATGACTCTGGAGTGCCTGCGGCAGCCATTGGAGGAGGGCACCGTGGGGATCGCGCGGGCAGCTGTGACCGAGCGGTTGCCCGCACAGTTCCAGTTGGTACTGGCGGCGAACCCGTGTCCGTGTGGTGAGGAGCGGGCGTGTCAGTGCACATCAGTCGAGGTACGTCGATACCGGGCTCGCCTGTCGGGTCCCCTCCTGGATCGGGTGGACCTGCGGATTCGGCTGGCCGCATCTCGGGCATCGACTCCGGCGCCTTCCAGTCTGGTGGTTCGCGAGCGCGTTCACCGGGCCCGCGAACGAGCCAGGGCTCGACTGGAGCCCCTCGGCTACCTGCTCAACGCCCGTGTGCCGCCGGGTCTGCTCCGCACCGAGTTGGCTCCGACCGCCCCAGGGGCAGCCGCCATGCGCCGGTACTCCGAACAGGCAGGATGGAGTCGGCGAGCCGCTGACCGGATCCTGCGGGTGGCGTGGACAGTCGCCGACCTTGCGGGCCTGGATCGCCCTGATACCGATGCCATCGACGAAGCGGTCCTGCTGCGTAACCGCGCCACCGAGGTGCGGCGATGACGCTACTCCTGCCCGATACCGGCCGTTGGCCCCAGCAACTGGCAGACCTGGAAACGTCGGCACCTGACCGGATGTGGGTGGCGGGGACAGGACAGTTGCGATTGTTGGCATTGCGGTCAGTCGCCATCGTGGGTGCCCGCAACGCCACCGTCTACGGAGTGACCACCGCGGGATCCCTGGCGGCCGAGTTGACCGAGGCGGGGTGGCTGGTGGTGTCGGGGGCGGCGTTCGGGATCGATTCGGCAGCCCACCGAGGGGCGCTTGCCGCGGGAGGCGCAACGATCGCCGTCATGGCGGGCGGAGTGGACGTGCCGGTTCCCCGCTCGCATGCCCCGCTCCTGGAACGCATCCGGGATCAGGGCCTGATCGTGTCCGAATATCCCCCGGGGACGTTGCCTCGCAAGTCGGCCTTTCTGCAGCGCAATCGCCTCATCGCCGCGCTCACCCGCGCCACGATCGTGGTCGAGGCCGGAACCCGAAGCGGTGCCCTCAACACGGCCGACTGGGCCCAGGCGATGGGGCGGCCGGTGTTGGCAGTCCCCGGTCCAGCGTCGTCGCCCATGAGTCGGGGGACACATCGACTCATCCGGGAGGGGGTAGCCACGCTCATCCAGGACGCCACCGAGGTGATCACAGCGCTGGAACGAACATCTCCGTGACCGGAGGGCCACCACGGTGCACGATGGGCGGGTGAGTCCACACGATTTGGCGGACGAGTTCGCTCGGTATCTGGCCCTGCGCCGGGGACTGAGCGATGCCACGTGTCGGGCGTACCGATCGGACGTGGTATCCCTCTTGCTCTTCGTGACCTCGACCGAGTCGCAGTGCGATCCAGCGGACCTGACCCAGCTCGATCTGCGCACGCTGCGGTCCTGGTTGGCGCACATGAGCGCGGACGGATCCGCGACGCGCAGCATGCAACGACGCGTCGCCGCAGCCCGTTCCTTCACCGCGTGGGCGCACCAGCAGGGGCTGTTGGCGACGGATCCGGGGGCACGGCTGCACGCCCCCAAGGGCGGATCCACCTTGCCGCACGTGCTGTCCGCCGAGCAGGTCAGTCAACTCCTGGCAGCGGCCCTGACTGCCGACGACGACGAGCCCGCCAATCTGAGCGATCGTGCCATGTTCGAGTTGCTGTACGCGTCCGGAATCCGTGTCTCGGAGTTGACGGGGCTCGACCTGCCGGATGTTCAACTCGCCGCCCGCACGATGCGGGTCACCGGCAAGGGGAACAAGCAGCGCACCGTCCCGTTCGGCCCCCCCGCTGCGGCGGCACTGGAGGAGTGGTTGCGGGTGGGTCGGCCGCAGTGGCAGACGACTCGTTCCCCGGGTGCGGTGTTCCTGGGGCCGCGGGGCGGACGGATCGGGCAGCGCCGCGTACGGGAGCGTTTGCATCGCTTGCTTCGTCTGATGCCCGAACTACCCGATATCGGACCTCACGGTCTGCGTCACTCCGCTGCCACGCACATGGTCGAGGGTGGCGCGGATCTGCGCACGATACAAGAGATGCTTGGGCACGCTACCCTCGCAACGACGCAGATCTATACGCATGTGTCCGTCGAACGGTTGAGGACCACCTATGAGCAGGCGCACCCCCGGGCATGACCGCGCTGGCGTCGCCGCCGCGGATGCGCCCCCGCCTGCCGCCGGGACCACCAACACCGACACCCCCGAAGTGGTGGCGAAGGCTCCCGAGGTGACGGTCGTCGAACCCGCGGAGTTTCCCGACAACGAGGTTCAGTTGCGGGAACTGTGGGTCTCGTACAAGGAGAACGGCGACCGTGCGACGCGGGAGCGCTTGATTCTGCACTACGCCCCACTCGTCAAGTACGTGGCCGGCCGGGTCGGGGTCGGGTTGCCGTCCAGTGTCGACCCCGCAGATCTGGTGAGCAACGGCATGTTCGGCCTGATCGATGCCATTGAGAAGTACCAACCCGACCGCGCGATCAAGTTCGAGACCTATGCGGTGTCGCGCATCCGAGGCGCCATCATCGATGAGTTGCGCAGTTACGACTGGGTGCCGCGTTCCGTGCGGCAGAAGGCCCGCGATGTGGAGCGCTCCTACCAGAAACTGCAGATCGAACTCGGGCGCACGCCCACTGACGATGAGGTCGCGGCCGACCTCGACATCACGGTCAAGGCATTGCGGCAGATCTTCCGTCAGGTCTCCTATGTGCATGTGGCGGCGCTCGACGAGTTGCTGTCCATCGGCGGCGACAAGTCCGACCGGGTGAGCCTGGGGGACACGATCGCCGATGAGCGAGCGGACGACCCGGTGAGCCTGTTCGAGGCCGAGGAGACCAAGGAGATCCTGGGCGTCGCCGTCTCCGCCCTGCCGGAACGCGAGAAGATCGTGATCTCGCTGTACTACTACGAGGGCATGACTCTCAACGAGATCGGTCAAGTCCTGGGCGTCACCGAGTCGCGGGCCTGCCAACTGCACACCAAGGCCGTCATGCAGTTGCGCGGGCAGTTGGGGTCGAACTCCGACTGAACCGCGCAGTCGTCCACAACTGCGCGGATGCCCGCATCTTCCACAGTGCTGTCGTCGGGGGCCCACCAGGGACGCTTCACGGCAACGCTTCCCCCATGAATGCGCTTCGCCGTTGTGGCACCGGCGCGGCCCATGTTCTCGTGCTCCTGATGATCACTTCTCTGGTCGTCACCGGACCGGCGCTGGCCGTGCAGATCTGGCCCGTACCGGGTCCGGTCATCGCGGAGTTCGACCCGCCCGACCCGGACTGGTTGCCCGGACACCGCGGGATCGATCTGGCCGTCGGGCTAGGAGATCCGATCCGATCCCCGCGCGCCGGGGTGATCCAGTTCGCGGGTTCGGTCGGCGGCACGCCCATCGTGGTGGTGTCCCATGGTGTGGTGGCCGCGACGTATCTGCCCGCGACCACCGCGCTCTCGGTTGGCGACAGCGTGGCAGCGGCGATGGTCTTCGCCGAGGTGGGCGATGCGGACCACTGCGTGGCCACGTGCCTGCACTGGGGTGCGCGGGCGAACGGGAGGTACGTGGATCCCCGCATCCTGTTGGGGGAGTATGAGGTCGTCCTGACCCCGCTCACGGATTAACCCCGCTCGCGGCGAGCGCGATACACTCGGCGGCACCGGTCCCTGACCGGAATTCGCGCACGCCGTTGATCCTGCGGGATCACTGTGGTGGGGTCGGTCCCTTCGGGGAGCCCAGCACAGGGGAGTGCCAGGGCACCGCCACCGTGGTGGTGCAATCAACCGACCGCGCCTGATGGCGCCGAAAGGAACGCTCGTGGCCGTCGTCACCATGCGTCAGATGCTCGAGTCCGGGGTGCACTTCGGGCACCAGACCCGCCGCTGGAACCCCAAGATGAAGCGCTTCATCCTCACCGAGCGCAACGGCATCTACATCATCGACCTCGCCAGTTCACTGTCCTACATCGACCGGGCGTACGAGTTCGTCAGCCAGACCGTGGCTCACGGCGGGACGATTCTGTTCGTCGGCACCAAGAAGCAGGCCCAGGAGGCCGTTGAGCAGCAGGCGACCCGGGTCGGCATGCCGTACGTGAACAACCGTTGGCTCGGTGGCATGCTCACGAACTTCAGCACCGTCCACCAACGCCTCGAGCGGCTCAAGGAGCTCGAGGAGATGGACTTCACCGACGTCGCCGGCTCGTCGCTGACCAAGAAGGAACTGCTGACCCTGTCCCGCGAGAAGGACAAGCTCGAGCGCACCCTCGGCGGTATCCGCACCATGGAGAAGGTGCCCAGCGCGGTCTGGGTGGTGGACACCAAGAAGGAGCACATTGCCGTCAAAGAGGCTCGCAAGTTGGGCATCCCCGTCATCGCGATCCTCGACACGAACTGCGACCCCGACGAGGTCGACTACCCGGTCCCCGGCAATGACGACGCGATTCGCGCTGTCGCGCTGCTGACCCGCGTCATCGCTGACGCGGCAGCTGACGGTCTGCGCGCCCGCGCCGAGCGCGCCGCAGGCGGCGACTCCGACGCGGAGCCGTTGGCGGAGTGGGAAGCCGAGGTGCTCGGGTCGGCTGACGCCGGCGTCGCGGCGGTTGCTGTCGAAGTGACCGAAGTGACCCCTGCCGCCGATGCCGCTGCCGAGGCTCCTGCTGATGTTGCTGCCGATGCTGCGGCAGCCGATGTGGTGGCTGCGGCAACGGAGGTTGCGGCTGACGAGGCCGCAGCCGGAGAGGTTGTGCCCCCGGCTGAGGTCCCGGCGGAGGCTGCGGAAGCGGCTTCGTCGGACGATGCTCCGGCGGAACCTGCGACCGAGGAGGCCGCACCGTCAGCCGAGGGCACCACCGCCCAGGCCTGACTGCCCCCCTACTCCCGATCCCGAACGACGATCCAGAAAGACGCAGAACAGACACCATGGCAACGATCACCGCTGCAGATGTGAAGAAGCTCCGTGACCTCACCGGTGCGGGGATGATGGAGTGCAAGAAGGCGCTGACCGAGGCCGATGGCGACCTGGACAAGGCCGTCGAGGTGCTGCGGATCTCGGGCGCAGCCAAGGCTGCCAAGCGCGGCGCGGAGCGCACCGCCAGCAACGGCATGGTCGCGCAGAAGGGCAACGCGCTCGTCGAACTGCGCTGCGAGACGGACTTCGTGGCCAAGAACGCGGACTTCGTGGCGCTGGCCAACGAACTCGCCGCTGCCGTGGACGCCGCGCGACCGACCTCGGACGAGGCGTACGCGGCGATGGTGCTGCCCTCGGGCAAGTCCGCGGCTGACAGTGTGTCGGACCTGTCCGCGATCATCGGTGAGAAGATCGAACTGGGACGGTTCGCTGTCGTCGACGGAACCCTCGAGGTCTACTTGCACAGCCGCTCTGCGGACCTGCCTCCTGCCGTCGGAGTTCTGCTCGGCTACGAAGGCAGCCCCGAGGCGGCGCGCGCGGTTGCACTGCAGATCGCGGCCATGAAGCCGCGGTTCCTGAACCGCGACGAGGTCCCCGCTGACACCGTCGCGAACGAGCAGCGCATCGCCGAGGCCACCGCCCGCGAAGAGGGCAAGCCGGAGCAGGCGCTGCCCAAGCTCATCGAGGGGCG
>CAZCRC010000051.1:0-10550 GCA_964500995.1 uncultured Actinomycetes bacterium | reverse complement strand
CACCCCCGGCGGGCTGGCAGGCAATCTGGACTTCCGCCACACGATGCAGTCAGCAGCGACGGCCTACGCGGAGTCCCGTGAGTTCCTGGCAGACCTGGTCGCGACCTACAGCGAGCCATTGGCGCCCGGCCTCTACGCGCGTCCGGACCAGCGAGGCGTGGCTGATGCTTTGGCCCACATCCTGCGGCCGGTCGGATCATGACGCACCCCAGTGTCGCCGGCATCAGTCGCCTCCCAGGTCCCGTCGCGTGGGTGTTCACCGGCGGTGGGGCGCGGGCAGCAGCCCAGGTGGGAATGGCCGAAGTGCTGCTGGAACAGGGACTGACTGCGGACCTGTTGGTCGGGTCCGGAACCGGAGCGATCAATGCCACCGCCCTGATCGAACCCACCGTCACCCTGCGGCCACTGCGCCAGACCTGGCAGGCGATCGGCACCGAGTCCGCGCTGGAGTCCCTGGGAGCCGCGGCGGTGCGGGCATTCAGCGCTCGGCGCACCGGCCGATCCACCCGGGAGTACCGCGAGGTCCTGGCCGGGGCAGTACCCGGTGATCCCCGGCGTGAGATCCCACAGCGACTGCGGTTGGTCGCCAGCGATCTCGTGAGCGGTCGACCGGTCGTGCTGACGGAGGGGCCGCTACTGGCGGCCCTGGCCGGAGCTGCCGGGCTTCCGCTGATCTTCCAACCACTCGAACGCGACGGCATGTTCCTGGTGGACGGCAGCCTGACTGCGGCCGCCCCGCTGGATCAGGCACTGGCGGCCGGGGCGGGCTCGATCGTGCTCTTCGACACCGGTGCGTCCGCGGTGGCGCAGGACAGCGTCCCGCATCTGCGGTGGTGGCAGATGGCGGCGCTGGCCTACAGCCACCAGGTCCGGGGCCAACTGGGCCACGCTCTGATGCGCACCGCGGCACGGGTCCCGGTCGTCACGTTCACCACCAGTGAGGGCGCCCAGTTCGACTTCACCCAGCCCGACGAACTGTTCGCCGCCGGGCGCTCGGCCGCATCCACCGCGCTCGCGCACGGACTGGGAAGCGAACTCACCGGGCAGCCGGGCATCTACGGGGTCCCGCTCGGCTACGAGCAGGATCCACGCCTTGTCGACCTCATCCGCTGACCAAGGGAGTGCGCGTTGTACCGGTTCTACAAGAGCTGGATCTACCGGCTGTGGGTGTTCGGCGGGCTCTTCGCAGTGGCGGGCGTGGTCCTGTACGTCGGACTGAACACCAAGCCGGGTGATCCGCCGCCCTATGGAGTCATCGGCGGTGCGGTCGGGATCTATCTGGTGGGCCTTCTCGCCCTGCAGGCGCTGGGGTTGTTCCTGTCCAAACCCGGTGAGGACGACAGCGGTGACCCTGTGGCGCCCCCGGACCCCACGCGGGCTCCCGCCACGCCCGAGGGACTGGCCGACGAACTTGCGCTGGGCGCTTCAGGCGGCCGGACCCAACGGCGTCGGGCCGAAGCGGACTCCTACCGCTTCGCCTGGGGCCAGTGGCTCCCGATGGCCGCGGCAGCCTTGTTGCTGCCCCTTGCCGGATTCCTGTGGGTGACGGGTGCCGTGCCCCAGGTGTGGCAGCCATTCGGTCCAACCGGAATGGGGATCCCGGTCGCCGCACTGCCGGGGCTCGCCATCGTGTTCATCCTGTTCCTGCTGCTGCCATGGACGATGCGGCGCGCCAAGAAGATCGCCGACGACTATCACGCGCCCCTGGGCCTGTCGATCAGTCGAAGTCCCACGGTGATCCTGCTACCCCGCGTGGGGACAGACGGGATCGGCGCTCACACGGTCGGGCCCACGACGTTCACGGGCCGTCGTCATGGCCGCGACGTGATCGTGGACGCCTATGCCGGGTCGAGCGCCGTCCTGGTGGCCCAGCCCGGACCCGATTACCGACTGGACGGCAAGCGGGGTCGACTGCATCCGGACGGCACCACCGTTCCCCCCGCCGTGGCGGAACTGATCTCGGCCCTGGTCGCCGACGACCGCGTCAACGCCATCCGGGTCGAGTCGGGGCCTGCCGGGATCCGGGTCGATCGCCGCGGGGCCAGCGTCAACCAGGGGTGGCTGTTCGACATCTGGCTCGCGGAGCGCCTGGCTGACGTCGAATCACGCGCCGGGTGAGCAAACTCTCGCTGGGGGTGACCCCCTGCAGGCGCGGGCGAAGGGCGCAGTTAAGTTAGGGTGTCGGCACCGCAATTGCGGAAGTTCATTTCATGCTTCATGCAGACCAGGCTCTCAGGAGGAGACGTGCAGCAGATCCGTGACGCCATCATGGCCGGGGACACCGCCACCGAGGACTTCGCCACGATCGACATCCCCGAGTCCATGCGCGCCATCACGTTGCACAAGGACGAGCAGACCATGTTCGAGGGGCAGAAGTCGTGGGACAAGGACCCGCGCCAGTCACTTCACCTCGACGATGTCGCCATCCCCGAACTGGGTCCCGGCGAGGCGCTCGTGGCCGTGATGGCCAGTGCCATCAACTACAACACGGTGTGGTCGTCGATCTTCGAACCGGTGTCCACGTTCGGGTTCCTGAGCCGTTACGGCCGTCTGAGCGAACTGACCAAGCGGCATGACCTCGACTACCACATCCTGGGATCCGACCTCGCGGGCGTGGTGCTGCGCACCGGTCCCGGAGTCTCGGCCTGGAAGCCCGGCGACGAGGTCGTCGCGCACTGCCTGTCGGTGGAACTCGAGGATGCCGCCGGCCACAACGACACGATGCTGGACCCGCAGCAGCGCATCTGGGGATTCGAGACGAACTTCGGCGGACTGGCCGAGATCGCCCTGGTCAAGAGCAACCAGTTGATGCCCAAGCCGGCTCACCTGAGTTGGGAGGAGGCCGCTTCGCCCGGGCTGGTCAACTCCACCGCCTACCGGCAGTTGGTGTCACGCAACGGCGCGGACATGAAGCAGGGTGATGTCGTCCTGATCTGGGGCGCATCGGGCGGACTCGGCTCGTACGCCACCCAGATGGCGGTCAACGGCGGTGCGATCCCCGTGTGCGTCGTCTCCAGTGAGGAGAAGGGCGACCTGGCCCGCCAGATGGGCGCCGAGCTGATCATCGACCGCAAGGCCGAGGGCTTCAAGTTCTGGAAGGACGAGACCACCCAGGATCCCAAGGAGTGGCAGCGCTTCGGCAAGCGCATCCGCGAGCTCACCGGCGGCGAGGACCCGGACATCGTCTTCGAGCACCCCGGCCGGGAGACCTTCGGGGCTTCGACCTACGTCGCCCGCAAGGGCGGCACGATCGTCACGTGTGCGTCCACCTCGGGCTACATGCATGAGTACGACAACCGCTACCTGTGGATGAACCTCAAGCGCATCATCGGGTCCCACTTCGCGAACTACCGCGAGGCCTACGAGGCGAACCGCCTGGTCGACAAGGGGATGATCCACCCGACGCTGTCGCAGGTCTTTCCGCTGGAGGAGACCGGCGAAGCCGCCCTGCAGGTCCACCACAACCTGCACCAGGGCAAGGTCGGCGTTCTGGTCCTTGCCCCGGAGGAGGGCCTCGGGGTGCGCGACACCGACAAGCGCGACCGGTTCATCGACGAGATCAACCGGTTCCGCGGCCACTGAGTCATTGGCCCTTGGCGGGGGCTGCGCGGTGAGTCCGCCAGCCCCCGTCGGACCCCCAAATATGGGGCTTCTTCACGCTGCTCACCACAACCCGCGCGTGTCGCGCCGGAGTCGTCGGACCCCGGGCATACACTCGCGACGACCTTGAGGAACCACGCCTGGGAGCCGCAGTGGCCACGATCGATGTGACGGCGCAGTCCGGTGCCGCCCCCACCACGGGGACCACTCCTGCAGCGACGCCGACACCGGGCAAGGGCACCCGGGGATTCGGCTACATCCCCGGACTGGACGGCATTCGCGCGATTGCCGTGGTTGCGGTCCTGCTCTATCACGCTGACGTCTCCTGGATGCCGGGTGGCTTCCTGGGCGTGGACATGTTCTTCGTGCTCAGCGGATTCCTGATCACCTCGATCGTGCTCACCGAGATCGAGCGCACCGGTGGCCTCAACTTCAAGCGGTTCTACCTGCATCGCGCCCGCCGACTCCTGCCGGCGCTCTTCGCGGTTCTCGCATTCTCGGCTGTCCTGGCCGCGATCTTCGCGCCCGATGCCATGGGGGCGCTCCGCCGAGACATCCCCGCGGCGTTCTTCTACGCCACGAACTGGGTGTACGTCATCGCCGACCAGTCCTACTTCGAACTGACCGGTCGACCTCCGATGCTGCAGCATCTGTGGTCCCTGGCCGTCGAGGAGCAGTTCTACCTGATCTGGCCGGCCGTGGCCTATTTCGCGTTCCGGCGCGGGGGCCGGGGTCGGGTGCGGGAGTGGGCGATCATCGCCGCCCTCGGTTCCACGCTGATCATGATCGTCTTGTCCCTCCTGGGCGGCTACCCCGAGCCGAACGACGGCAGCCGGGTCTACTTCGGAACCGATGCCCACGCCATGGGACTGCTGATCGGTGCCGCGCTCGCCACGGTCTGGATCCCTGCCAAACTGTCGACGCGCCTCACCGCTGGGGCCCGACTGCTGATTGACGGAGCCGGAATCGCCGCCCTCGGCGCCACCGTCGCGATCATGATGACGAGCCATTCCAATGCGTCGTGGTTGTACTGGGGTGGCTTCCTGGTGTTCGCGGTGCTTGTGGCGACCGTCATCGCCGCGACGTCGCACCCGGCCTCGCTGCTCGGTCGCGCGTTGGCCACGCAGCCCCTGAAGTACATCGGGCAGCGGTCCTACGGGCTGTACCTGTGGCACTGGCCCATCTTCGTGGTCCTGCGACCAGAGCTCGACGTCCCCGTCGAGGGACTCGCCAACACGATCCTGCGGCTGAGCCTCACGTTCGCCTTGGCAGAGCTGTCCTACCGGTACATCGAGATGCCCATTCGTCGCGGTGAACTCGCTGGCAAGTGGCAGCAGTTCAAGCAGTTGAGCAAGGAGCAGCGCGAGCCGCTGCTCAAGAAGGGTGCCGTCATCGGCGGGGCGCTGGTCCTACTCACCGGGTTCGTCGGATACCGCATGGCCACGATCCCGTCGGAGCCGGACTATCTGAACGGCTTGACGCAGATGTCCGCGTTGGACGCCACGACCACCGACCCGGCCACCGCCGGTCAACCGGCCCCCGCTGCCGGTGAGCCCCAACTGAGCGGAACGGTGACGCCTCCGACGCCGGGAACGGTCAAGCCGGGCATCCTCGCGGTGGGTGAATCGGTCATGCTCGGCGCGCAGGGTGGACTCAAGGAGACGTTCGACAAGGTGGCCATCGACGCAGCGGTCGGCCGCCAAGCCGCCGACATCGTGGTCCGCACCCAGCAACTCAGCGACGGCGGAGCCCTGCGCGAGACCGTGATTCTGCACACCGGCAGCAACGGCTACATCGAGCGGGGACAACTCAAACAGATCCTCGAAACACTGGCTCCGGCGGAACGGATCGTCGTGGTGAACGTCGATGTCCCCCGCGAGTGGCAGGACCCGAACAACGCCCTGATCGCGGAACTGGTGGCCGAGACTCCCAACGCGGTGCTGGCGGACTGGCACAGCCGGGCCGACCTCGAAGGCGACGTCCACGTCAAGGACGGCATCCACCTGACCGAGTCCGGGATCGCGGCGTACTCCGACACCATCAACCAGGCACTCACCCAACTCACGGCGGCCCAGGAGGCAGCAGCGGCGGCAGCGGTCCCCGCGCCCGAGTGAGCCGGTCAGGTAATCGACACCACCCAGTGGGCGAGCTCGTTGGCAACGGCTTCAGGGTCCTCGACGGCGCTCAGATGACCCGACCCGGGAAGTAGGACCAGGGCGGCGTCCGGAATGGTGGCGGCCATCAGTTGCTGCTCCGCGGGTGGGCTGATGACGTCCTCGCCACCCGCGAGCACCAGGGCCGACCCACGGAATGCGGCCAGATCGACCGCTGAGTCCGGGCGTGCCGCCATTGCCCGCTGCGCCCACGCCACACCCGCCGGATCAGCTTCCCTGATCCATTGCGCGACTGCTGCTTCGACGGCGGGTCGCTGCGCAAGGGTGGTGGCGCCGAGCAGATTCGGCACCATTGTCGCCACCAAGGACTCGGTGGACTGATCGGCGACCACACGGTCGGCGACGACCAGACGCTGGGCCCGAGCGTCGGGCGGGTCGGCCGACATCTTCGTGTCCACCAGTGCGATCGCACGGATACGTTCTGGCACCTGCCGCAGCAGTTCCATCGCCACGTAGCCGCCCATCGACAGGCCCGCCACGGCGAAGTCCGTGACACCGCGGTCGGCCAGCGCGGCGAGGACCTGATCCGCCATGACGTCCAGGCCGGGCTCCTGCTCGGGCACCGGCTCGTGGCCGAACCCAGGGAGATCCGGCACGATCACCCGCGTCCCGCGATCGGCGAGCTGTTCCGCCACCGGCAGCCACATCCGATGATCCAGCGGGAACGCGTGCAGCAAGACCAGAACGGGGCCCTCCCCCAGGTCCGTCACAGTCATGTTCGCCTCCTGGTCACGGCATCGCGGACAGGCCGCCGTCAATGATCAACGACTGTCCGGTCATGAACGAGGACTCGTCACCGGCGAGGAACACCGCACCGGCCGCGATCTCCTCGCTGCGTCCCCAGCGCTGCATGGGGACACGGCTCAACACCGCTTCCTCCGTGGCTTCTTCGACTCGCAGGAAATCGGTGAGGTCGGTATCGATCCAGCCCGGCAACAAGGTGTTGACGCGGACCCCACTGGAGGCACACTCAATGGCGAGGCTTTGACTCAACGACACGACAGCTGACTTCGCGGCGGCATAGTGCGCCATCAGCGGGCCACCCCGAAGCGCCACGACGCTGGACATGTTGATGACGCTGCCCGAGCCCTGACTCAGCATCCCCGGCAGCACGATCTGGCAGGCGTGGACTATCGAGTCGACGTTCAGACGCATCGTCTTCTCCCAGCCGGAGAATCGGGTGGCCACCAGTGGCATGGAGAACGAGTTGCCACCCGCGTTGTTGACGAGGATGTCGGCACCCCCCAGTTCCGCCACCACGTCAGCCAGCGCTGCCCGGAAACTCTCCGCGTCGGTGACATCGACCGCACGTGCCACCCCGCCCGGCAGTTGCCCGGCGAGTTCGTCGAGGGCCGCCGCGTTGCGCGCCATGACCGCAACGGTTGCTCCCTCAGCGGCGAATCGCTCGGCGATCGCTCGTCCGATTCCTCGCGATGCGCCTGTGACGATCGCCTTCTTGCCTGCCAGTGCTTCGCTCACAGATCACTCCAACGTTCCATCGGCCCGGACCACTCGGTCGGGAGGGGGTGGGCCGCCGGGGCGACCGCTCGAACGATCTCATTCAACACGATCCTGACGAAGCGCTCCCCCACCCACAGGTGACCGGCACCGGGCACGGCCACGAGTTCCGCCTGCGGCACCCCAGCGAACCGCTGCTCCGCCTCGGTGGGCCGCAGATAGTCGTCGAATTCGGGCACCAGAACGACGACCGGACGCCGACTGTCCGACCAGTGCGCCAGATCCTGGTGCGACGCGAATCGCAGCGGCGGTGACAGTAGGACGGCTCCGGCCACCGGGTCGCGATCGCCGAACTTGAGGACAACATCGGTTCCGAACGACCAACCCACCAACCAGGGATCGGGCAGGTCCCGGGCCCGCACCAGTGCCAGGATCGCGCCAAGATCTAAGCCCTCACCGCGGCACTCGTCGAACGCCCCATCGCTGCGGCGGGGACCTTCACCCGCTCCTCGCAGATTCATCCGGAGCACCGCAACTCCGGCCATGGCAGGGAGGCGCCACGCCATCTTGCGGAACAGGTGGGAGTCCATCGACCCGCCATGTGTCGTCAACGGATGGACGCACACGAGCGTGGCAATCGGCTCTGTCCACTCCGGAAGCGACAGTTCACCCCGCAATACCAGGCCATCCGCTGTGGTGATCGCGATGTCCTCGCGGCGAGCAGGCAGCACGCTGTTGGAACTGATGGCGGTCATTCGGGCAGCGTCACCGTCACGGTTGCTGCGAAGGGCGAGGCGGCCACCACGGTGACCTTGGCCCCACCGGCCAGGAATACCGGTGTCCCCACCGGGAGCGCGGACTGGGCACTGTCAGCTTCCGCGACCCGGAATACCCGGTTCATGTAGTAGGGATACGTCAGTCCGCGGGGCGCCAGAAGCACCCGGACGCCGTAGCCGCGCACCGAGAACGGTGCCGGGTAGTTCACCGTGGTCGCATTCTGTTCCGGCGGCCGATACTCCAGCACCCACCAGGTCTTGCGGCCATCAAGGACCACCGGGATCGACAACGCCATCCGCCCACCGGCAGGGTCTGGCTGCAGCGCAGGCACGGTATAGGTGCCGCTGGAAGTGATCGTCGGGATGTTGGCCCGCTGCAGTACCCCCAGCCGAGCCAAGCTCAACGAGTTGAACGACCACAGCCAGAACTTGGCGCCGGTGAGGCCATACCCATCCTTGGGGGGTTGCCCCATCAGGTCCAGATAGTCGCCGTAGTCGTACCAGTCCTGTTGGCGCGCGCTGCCTGGCACGACCTGGTTCCACTGCCACCCCGGCCGCCTCGGCCAGAAGCCGGCGGAGTGCTCCAGCCCCAACGTATGGCCCAGCTCATGGGCGGTGATCCAGTCCTGGAGTCGCTGCGGGTCCCGCATGTCCAAGCCGTTCAGATAGACGGCACGGCCACCGAGCAGAGCCACTCCGGCGTACTGACACCCGAACCGCAGCGGAGTCAGGTAGACCGCGATCGTGTCGCGAACCCCCCGCGGCGGTGGATCCATCCGTCGCGCGAACGGCCGATACTGCTGATGGATTCGGTCCAGGTTGCAGCTCATTCGACGATTGGTGGTCGTGGGAGCCCGCGTGTACGAGACGGTCGTGAACGAGTACTTGCCGTCGGTCTCGGCCAGCATCTGGTCCCCGACCCGATTGGTCATCTCGCGGATCTGGCGCTCACTGAACCCCAAGCGGTAACCACGCATCGGGATCGCGACGAATGCCAACCCATAAGTCGCGGTGCGGGTTGCCGTGGCGACCACGTCGCCGCGGCGCTGAGGCAGGTCCAAACGGTCCTGCGGTCGGGTGGGCAGTTGATAATCGTCGGCGCGGGGCGCTGCTGCCGCATACCCCGGAACTGTCAGCAACAGCGCGACACAAGCCGTGATCAGACGCCGCACCATGCTTCATTCTCCCACGGCGATCACGGACAGTCGTGCGGGTCAGTGACCACGATCCCAACACCGGGAATGCCAATGCCGCCGCTCCGCGAGACCATCCCGTTCATCGGCCGGCCAGGCCACGACGTGGGGCTCGCCCACGGGGATCCGATCGTCGCACCAGGGACAGACGTAGACCTTGTGCGCCGAGGCTCCGGGGATGCGGCGCACGAAGAAGGGCCGCCCGTCGTGAGTCACGCGGGTCTCCGGAGGAGACACACCACCCAGCGGACGCGGCGAGTTCGAGCGGCGACGACGGGCCATGGCCTGATCCAATCACGGCCGGTCGCGCCTCTGCGCGCCACGCGCAATACGCTGCCGAATGTGGCCCAGGCAGCAGCCGATCTGCGCGCGCTGATCGCGAGCAGGCACCAGTTGATCCTCGCGGAGACGCGCGACGAGTCCGCTCTGGTCGCTGCCATCACCGAGGCTGGGCGGCAACTGCAGCTGCCGCTGTGGCAATGGACCCCGGCGGCGGGCCTGAGCGTTCCGGGCACCCCCGCGCAAACGAACACGCGTTCACCCGAGCAGGCCCTGACGTTCCTGCGGGACCTGGGGCGAGCTGCATTGGTCACGCTGTTGGATGCCGGTCAGATCATGGCCGACCCGGTGGCGGTTCGGCTGCTCAAGGACCTCGCCACCACCCGCGGCGGCCCCACCTTGGTCGTCACCGGACTTGGCCCTGCGGTTCCCGAAGAGCTGGAGGGAGTGGCCATCTCGTGGGTGCTGCCCGCACCGGACCGAGCCGAAATGGCCGCTGTGGTGCGCAGACTGTCCGTAACGCTGCCGCGCATGGGATTGCGCATGGAGGTGGCCGATCCGAATCGCCTGGTGGACGCCGTCTTGGGACTGACCCCGGCCGAGGCGGAACGGGTCCTGCTGCAGCAGGCGGTCGTGGATGGCCGACTGGACGACTCCGATGCCGTCGCGGCACAGCGGGCGCGCGCGGAACTGCTCTCCGAGGGGCCGCTGGACCTCATCGACCCCGACGTCACGTTCGACGACGTGGCCGGCCTCGTCGCCCTCAAGGCCTGGCTGCGGCAACGAGCCCGAGGATTCGAGCCCGCTGCCCGTGAGTTCGGATTGGATGCTCCGCGGGGGGTACTGCTCACCGGTGTACCGGGGTGCGGCAAGTCCCTGATCGCCCGTGCCATTGCGGGCAGTTGGGGAATGGCACTGGCCGCGTTGGATGTGGGGCGGCTCCACGGCTCCCTGGTCGGCGAGTCGGAGTCCCGCATGCGTCAGGCGCTGACCGCAGCCGAGGCCATGGCCCCCGCGGTGCTGTGGATCGATGAGATCGAGAAGGCGTTCTCGGGCGGTGAGCAGAACGA
>CAZCRC010000050.1:0-10565 GCA_964500995.1 uncultured Actinomycetes bacterium | reverse complement strand
CCCGAAGGTCACGTGGTGCCGACGGTGCTCGTCGACGCTGACCCGTCGGACGATGTCTGCGCCAACGAGATCTTCGGACCCGTCGTCGTCGTTCGCGGATTCACGGATGTTCGCCAGGCGTTGGCCGAAGCCAACGACAGCCGCTATGGGCTGCAGGCGGCCATCTTCACGCAGGACATCGATGTCGCGATGTGGGCGGCGCAGCATCTGGACTACGGGGGTGTGCTGATCAACGAAGTGCCCACCTGGCGTGCGGATCACATGCCATATGGCGGGCTGCGCGACTCGGGCAACACCCGGGAAGGGCCCGGCTGGGCCATCCGGGAGCTCACCGAGGAACGTTTGGTGATCGTCAAGACCGGCCGCGGTCCCGCCTGACACGACCTGATCCTGGCACCATGGCCGCATGTCGGCTGCCGCTCCCGCGCCCAATGACAGCGACGGTCTGGTCGGGTTCGTCCTGCGGGCCATCGACCAACTCGGCGAGTTCGGCGTAGGCGTCCTGATCCTGCTTGAGACGCTCGTGCCCCCGATTCCCAGCGAGGTCGTCCTACCCGCCGCCGGGGCGCTGGTCTACTTCGGCGAGTTGTCGGGCTGGCTCACGTTGCTGTTTGCGACGTTGGGGTCGGTGATCGGCGCGCTCATCTTGTACGGCGCAGGCCGGGCGTTCGGCGAAGAACGCACTCGACGGGTCATGTTGGCCGTCCCCTTGATTGAAGTGGACGACGTGGATCGGGCCGACCACTGGTTCCGGCGGCGCGGTGAGTGGGCGGTGTTCATCGGCCGACTGATCCCCGGGGTGCGCAGTCTGGTATCGCTGCCCGCGGGAGCCGCCGGGATGCCCGTCGGTCGATTCGTCCTGCTGACGACTGCCGGGTCGGCCATCTGGAACGGCGCATTGATCTTGGCGGGGTGGCTGCTCGGAACCCAATACCACGTGGTCGAGGACCACATCGATCTGGTCAACAACCTCATCTACGTCACAATCGGGGTATCAGTGGGGGTGTTCGTGATGCGGCGTCTGGCGCACCGCCGGCGTGGAGCCCGCGCGGCACGCGACACGCCCAACAGAGCCCCCGAGGGCCCCCCGGAGCGCCCGAACCGGTAATCGAACGCTCGTTCCTTTGTGCTTGAACGGTCAAGCGGTACCCCCTGAGGCCTATCTCACTTTCATCCCACGAATGTTGTATTTGTGTCGCAACGGGCACCACTCTCGCCATCTGCGCGAAAGGCGCGCATTCGGAGGTTGAGAGAAGTGATCCGCACCAGTCGCACCATGGCGACCACGCTGACGACCATGCTCATGGCGGTCGGCGTCCTGATGGGCAGCCTGTTGTTGGCACCATCGCCCGCTGAAGCCGCGTCAGCTGCGCCCGCCGCCCGTCCCAAGGCCGTCCAGGCCAAGGCCAAGAAGCCGTTCTTCGAGACCTGTCGCAAATCGCGGCGATTCAACGAGCGTCGCTTCAACTACGACATCGACGCGGTGTTCGCGGGCCGATGTGCCACGTCCCGAGTCAAGGGCATTGAACTCGTCAGTTCCTACTCCGGGCACATGCCCACGGGTAGCAAGGCCTTGGACTTCATGGTCAACATGCGGGGGTCCTGCAAGGCGGGGCGCGAGACCGGCAACGTTCTGGCGCGCTACATGATGAACAACGCCCGCAAGCACGGCGTGCAGTACATCATCTGGAAGAACTCCTACTGGTCGTCAAGGAGTCGCCCGACCAAGTGGCGCAACTGGCGCCACGGTATGTCCGGTGGCAGTTGTACGACGCGGCACTTCGATCACGTTCACGTGTCGTTCAAGTAGTCCGCTCCCTGGGCAGTGAGGCTCCGGACGAATCGGGTCATATGCACCCGGATCGGTCCGGGGCCTCAGCCATATGGTGCTTGTGGGGACACCTCAAATGCTCCGCACTACTGTCTCGCCCATGGCAATGGCGGAGATTCCCACGACCTTGGACCGAGGGTTCATGGGGCAGCCACGCGCCCTGTCCACCCTGTTCTTTACCGAAATGTGGGAGCGCTTCTCGTATTACGGGATGCGCGCCCTGTTGGTGCTGTACCTGACCGCACCCCTGATCTCAGACGACGGCTACGGCCCCGGTCTGGAACTGGACAAGGGCGCCGCGATCGCCATCTACGGTGCCTACTCGGGGCTGGTCTACCTGACGCCTATCGCCGGCGGGTGGATCGCGGACCGAATAGTGGGGCCGCGCAAGACCGTTCTGTACGGCGGCATCGTGATCGCGTTGGGCCACTACTGCATGGCCGCTCCGCTCGAGGCCACCTTCTGGCTCGGCCTGTTGCTCATCGCGCTCGGCACCGGATTGCTCAAGCCGAACATCTCGGCGATGGTCGGCGATCTGTACTCCGAGACCGACACCCGCCGCGATGCCGGATTCTCGCTGTTCTACATGGGCATCAACATCGGCAGCTTCCTGGCGCCGTTGGTCACCGGCTGGGCCGCGCAACAGCGAGGCTTCCATTGGGGCTTCGCGATCGCCGGTATCGGCATGACCTTTGCGGTCATCCAGTACGCCCTCGGGTGGAAGCGGCTGCAGGGCGTCGGCGAGAGTGCGCCGGACCCGGCCTCCCCGCACGAGCGCAACCGCTTCATACTGATCGTCATCGGCGCCGTTGTGTTCGTCGGGATGATCGCCTTCGCGCTGGGTCAGTTCTTCCCGGAGTCGTCGATCTTCGACCATGTAGCCTCCGCGATCACGATCTTCATCCTGATCGTGCCCTTCGTGTACTTCTTCCAGTTGTTCCGGCGAACCGACTACACGCCCAAGGAGCGGGGCCACGTCCGAGCGTTCGTATGGATCTTCATTGCGGCTGCCGCGTTCTGGATGGTCTTCGAGCAGTCCGGTTCGACGCTGACGCTGTTCGCCGAGGACGTCACGGACATGTCCGTCGGCGGCTGGGAGATGCCGGTCGCGTGGCTGCAGTCAGCGAACCCGCTGTTCATCATCATCTTCGCGCCGATCTTCGCGCTCATGTGGACGAAGTTGGCCAACCGCGCGCCGCGGACGTCGGTCAAGTTCGCATTGGCGCTGATCGGTGTGGGCATCTCGGTGCTCGTCCTGGTAATCCCGATGTCGCAGTTCCAGAACAACGGTGCCCAGGCGGCGCTCTTCTGGATCCTGGGCACCTACCTGCTGCAGACCTGGGCGGAGTTGCTGCTGTCGCCCACGGGCCTGTCCGCTACGTCGAAGCTCGCCCCCGAGGGGGCCAGCGGTCAGATGTTGGCGCTGTGGTTCGTGGCTACATCGGTGGGCACGAGCATCGGTGGCCAGATCGGTAAGTTCACCGCTGACAATCCCGTCAACACCTTCCTGCTCAGTGCCGCGATCCCGATCGCCATTGCCGTGGTGCTCCTCGTGTTCCAGAAGGTCATCAACCGGCAGATGGAACCCGTCCACTGACCGGGTGACCGGACAATTACTCAGCGTGAACTTGCGGTGACGCAGGAGTACCGTCGTTGTCATGTCTGCATCACGCGTTGTCGCCGTTTCGGGTCTGGCCGGTGTCACCGCCCTGACCCTGGCTGTCGCTGTGCCCAGCGCGGCCGCCCCGAGCGCCCGTACCGAGGTTCCCGTGAGATCGGGGTCCTACGGGTACGTCGACGAGTTGGACCCGGACATGGTCGGGTTCACGGTGCGCAACCGACGAATCATCGACCCGCGCTTCGCGATCCAGATCGAGTGCCGACACAGCGATGGCACCAGTCAGTCGATCGCCTACGGTCCGACGGCCGGCGATCCGAGCCGTAAGTTCCGGATCCCCCGCAACGGGAATGGCCGGGTCTCCTGGCACCTGCCCGAGGATCCCAGCCTGATTCCCGACGCCACCGCGCACCTGGGCTTCACCTTCCCCCGGCGCGGTCGGCCGCAGGTCACTGTCGAGGTCGAGGCGCAATACTCCGAGACCGACCCCGCCACCGGCGAGCGGTGGACGTCCACCTGTTACGGCGTGCGGCCCTTCCGGGTGGCACGGGGCCCCTTGGCGGCCCGCTGACGCGCCGCGGTGACGTCGGTCGGTTGAACCGCTGGGCTTTCCGAGGACAGTTGGCTTCGTCCGGCGATGTTGTTCGCCCGCACCGTGAAGGTGTAACTCACCCCGTTGGCCAAACCCTTCACTGTGCAGGTCGTGTCGTTGGTCGTGCGGCACCGAAGCCCACCGGGCGCGGCGGTCACGGTGTACGACGTGGTCGCGGTGTTCGATGATGCCCGACGCCACTTGACCTTGGCTTTGGCGTCGCCCGCAGCGGCAGTGACGCGACCCGGGGTGCCCGGTGATCGCGCCGGCTCGGCAAAAAGCAGCAGGTTGGGCGACTCGGACTGCCCCAAGGGGAACGCGACCGCCCCCCGGGTCGCCTGCTGCAGCAGCTTGGCCTGGATCTGCTCACCGGAGAGCTTCGGATTGCTCTGCCACAGCACCGCGGCCACGGCCGAGACGTGCGGTGCGGCCATCGAGGTGCCCGATTCCAGACGGCTGGTCCCACCGGCGAAATCGGTGGATCGGATCGCCACACCCGGGGCATACATGTCGACGCACTCACCGAAGTTCGAGAACGACGCCTCACGGTCGCGGGTGTCGGTGGCGCCGATGTTGAGTGCCGCGGACTCGCTGCCGGGCGAGTACTTGCAGGCGTCGGTGCCGTCGTTGCCCGAGGCGGTAACGACGATCCGTCCGCTGCGCACGAGGTCGCGCACGGCGGAGTTGAGGGCGGCGCTGTAGGAGCCCCGCAGACTCAGGTTGACGATGGCGTCCCGGGGGGCGTTGCGCGCGACCCAGTTCAGGCCAGCCAGGATCGAACTGGTCGAGCCACCGCCGGCGCAGTCCAGGACCCGCACCGGATGAACGATGGCGTCGGGGGCAATCCCGTACGTGTTGGATGCGATGGTCCCGGCCACATGCGTGCCATGCCCGTAGCAGTCCTTCAGGCTCCCGCCGTTGGTGTACGTGCCCTTGCCGATGCGTCCGGCGAACTCCGGGTGATCGGGGGTGATGCCACTGTCCACCACGTAGACGTGCACCCCCTTACCGGTTCCGGTGGGAGCGAAGCGGCCGTTGAGGGGCAATTCGCGTTGGTCGATGCGATCCAAGGCCCAGGTTGCGGCAACGCTGGCGGCCCGCGTGCGCTGTGCTCGGGTTCGTTGGCTCCGAGTCTCCGCGGCTGCTGTGAAGAGTTGTTCCGGCTCGACGGCGACAACACCCGGGGTCTCGGCGAGAGCCGCTGCCTGCGCGTCGGTCAGGTCGGCGACGCCACCCCGGAATGCGGGGCCGGTGACTGCCGTGACATCGGCGCTGGGGGCCGCGTCGGCAATGACGTCATCGAGGCCCACCGAAGGCTTGGTGGTGACGATGTAGGAGTCGGCTGGAGCAGGGGCAGCGGAGCGGTCGGACGGGGCCGGTTCGGTGTCGGCGGCGGCAACGGGCCACAGGGCCCCAGACGCCACGACGCAGCCAGCAGCGATGCCGGTCACCAGCGTCGTCTTCACAGCGTTCCTCCGGTTCCCAGTCTGCCCCTCCCAGTCTGGGCGGCAAACGCCGAACTGCAAGCACAACGAGTGACCGTGATCACTTCGTGAGCACCGAAGCGCGGTTGTGCCCTATGGTGGGGGAGCGGCGCCATTGCCGCCCCAGCGGGAATTCACCCGTGAGGTCCCGTTCGTGTTCCCTTCCGGTGCGGCTTTCGCACCCTGGTCAGTCACATTCGCGGCCTAAGCCACAACGACCAAGGAACACCAATGTCCTCGTATTCCGGTGCGCCCTCGCGCGCTCGCCGCAAACCACATCACCACCGCAATCGGCAGTCCGGCGTCTCACGCCCCAAGGCGCAACCGCGTCAGTCCGCCCTGGAACTCGCTCTTGATGAATCGGCGGCCACCACGATCGCGCCGCGACAGTTCGCCGAGCTCGGCCTGCCGAGCGCCGTCGTGGCAAGGCTGGCTGCCCAGGGAATCGAGTCGCCGACCGACGTGCAGAACCGCACGATCCCCGATGCGCTCGCGGGTCGGGATGTGCTGGGCCGCGCCCAGACCGGTTCGGGCAAGACGCTCGCGTTCGGGCTTCCCGTCATCACTCGATTGGCAGCTCAAGACCGGCCCGCGGCCAAGGGTCATCCGCGTGCCCTCATCCTGGCTCCGACCCGGGAACTCGCGCAGCAGGTGGCGGACTCGGTCGGCAGCGTGGCCCGAACGATGGGCTTGTCGATCATCGCGATCTACGGCGGCGCCGCCATGGGGCCGCAGACGAAGGCCCTGCAGCGGGGCGTGGACATCGTGGTGGCGACACCCGGCCGCCTCGAAGATCACATCCGGCGGGGGACGTGCTCGTTGTCCCGCGTGGACACGTTCGTCATCGACGAGGCTGATCACATGGCCGACCTCGGGTTCCTGCCCGCGGTCACCAGAATCTTCGAAGCGATCCCGGCCGGGGCGCAGCGACTGCTGTTCTCGGCGACTCTGGACCGCGGCATCGAGAAGATCGCCCGGGAGCACCTGACTGATCCCGCGTTCCACGCCGCCGCGGTGGGCACCCCCGCCGCCGAGACGATGGAGCACCGCGCGTTCACCGTCGCTCAGGAGCACAAGATCGATGTGGCTGCCCGCGTTGCGGCCCGCCACGGTCGCACCCTGTTCTTCGTCCGCACCAAACACGGCGCGGATCGGTTGGCCAAGCAGTTGCAGCAGCGCGGCATCGATTCCGCCGCCATCCATGGCAACCGCAACCAGAGCCAACGGACGCGGGCACTGGCCGACTTCGCGTCGGGGCGGCGACCCGTGCTGGTTGCTACCGATGTGGCTGCGCGCGGTATCCACGTCGACGGAGTGGACCTGGTGGTGCACTTCGATCCGCCCGCGGACCACAAGGACTACCTGCACCGCAGCGGACGGACGGCTCGGGCGGGCCGCGAGGGCCTGGTCCTGTCCCTGCTGCTGCAGCACGAGCACTCCGGACACCGCCGGATGCACCGCAACACCGCATCGGATCACGAGGCGGTTCACGTGCATCCGGATCACGCCGATGTTGTCGCGGTTGCCTCGGGCGGAACCCCCATCGACTACGTCCCCGCGGCTGAACCGGCGCCGCGGCGGCAACCGGACAACCGCAATCAGTCCCGCCGTCGTGACTACCGTTCGTACAGCGGTGGGCGCCGGTCATCGGGTCGGGGTTGACCTTTCCGTAACGTCAACCTCTAGCGTCTGACTCGCACGCCGAACAACCGGTTCGGCGTCGAGTGGGACGGACGTGTTGTCGTGGACTGGAGCATCCAAGAGGTGGCCCGCCTGGCCGGCACCACCAGTCGCACCCTTCGTCATTACGACGAGGTGGGACTGTTGCCGCCGAGCAGGGTGGGCACCAACGGGTACCGGTACTACGACCAGCGGGCGCTGGTGCGCCTTCAGCGGATTCTGCTGCTGCGTCAGTGGGGAATGGGTCTGACCGAGATCGGCCGCACCCTGGCCGCCGATCCGGACAGCGAGGCTGATATCACCGCGCTTCGGGAACATCTGACCCGATTGCGCGATCATCGCGACAGACTCGACCGTCAGCTCGACAGTGTGCAACGCACCATCACGAGACTGGAAGCGGGTGAGCCGATCATGGCCGACGAGATGTTCGACGGATTCGATCACGAGCAGTACAAAGACGAAGTCACCGATCGCTGGGGAGCCGATGCTTACAACGCCGCCGACGGCTGGTGGCGTGGCCTGGACGATGCGAAGCGACAGGCGTTCCAGGACGAATCACAGACACTGGCGACCGCGTGGCGCGATGCGTACCACGCCGGTCTCGACCCCGCCGGTGACGAGGTCCAGGAACTGGCCAAGCGTCATCATCAGTGGGTCGGCGTCGGATGGGGTGGCCGTCCGGTGCCGGGTGATGCATTGACGGGTCTGGCCCAGATGTACGTGGCCGATGAGCGGTTTGCGAAGCACTACGGCGGCCCGGAGGTCGCGTCCTTCCTGAACGACGCCGTCACTATCTATGCCGAGCGGAACCTATGAAGCGTCGTCGAGCGCCGGCCCTGGCGGGACTCGTGGTGGCGCTGGCGGGGTGCGCCTCGGTCGAGGCGCCCCCGGCCCCCGCGTCAGTCCCGAGCCCGGCAGCCGAGGTGACGCTTGCCGTTCAGCGGACCCCCGTCGGCTCCGGCCATATCGCGTGGTCGGAGCTGGGGTCGGGTCCGGCCCTGGTGCTGTTGAACGGAACCGCCTCGCCCATGGCCGAGTGGGACCCGGCCCTGCTGGCCGCCTTGGCCGGTCGGCATCGGGTCATCGTCATGGATTATCCGGGCCTGGGCGGGTCGAGCCCGCTGCCCGGTCAGCTGACGTTCGACGCCCTGGCCGACACCGTCCAACAGTGGCTCGAAGCGATCGACGTTGAACGCCCCAATGTTCTCGGCTGGTCGATGGGCACGTTCGTGGCGCAACGCCTGGCAGTGCGGCACCCGCAGGCTGCGGCGAGCCTGCTGCTGGTCGGTGGGAATCCAGGGGGCTCGGCGACCACCCTGGGGCCGCGTTGGGTGCAGCGCGCCGACAGTGACCCGAACTACACCACGCGCACCTACCTGCGGACCAACTACCCCGACAGTTCCTGTGCCCAGGCAGCTGGTCTTGCATTCCTCGAGCGGCAGTCCGCGGCGGTCGACTCCGGCAGGTTCCCACCCGATCGGGTCCCGGAACGCACGTACGACGCCATGGTCGCCGCCGAGGACCCCTGGCTGCGGTCCGATCGCAACCTGCGCCAGTTGGCGACGCTGGACTTGCCGGTTTCGGTTCTGGTGGGCGCCGACGACGTCATCACCCCGCCACCCAACAGTCGCGAGATCGCCGACGCGATCCCGGGCGCCACCCTGACCGAGGTGACGGGCGCCGGTCACTCGCTGATGTTCCAGGACCCGGATGGCAGCGCAGCGCTGATCGACGGACTGATTCTGGGTGAGGTCACGGCCGGAGCGCGCCGGACCGTGTCCGGCAATTGCCCGTGACCCGCCGGTGACCGTCAGGCCGCGCGGCGTTCCCGGCGGCGACGCACGATCACGACCGTGACCACGACAGCTGCTGTCAGCGCGACGGCCACCCCGATGGCGGGGGCCAGTCGACGGGTCTGCTCGGCCACCTGTTGGGCGCCGATCAGTGCTTCGTCGGTCTTGGCCAGGGAGGTGTCCGCGTGGGATAGGGCCTCTTGCACCTGGGCCAAGTCGGCACGGTAGGACTCGACCTTCTCTTGTTTCTCGTTCAACTTCTGTGTCACGGCCATGGGGACCTCCTTACTGGCGAACCTATCGCGCTCTCCCCGAACCGGCGCATCCGGCGGGATCGGGACCCACCTAAAGGCCGACAGCCGCGAGTTCCGGCGCGATGCTTCCGTGCGCTCGAACGGGGGCCATGATCCGTTCTTCGAGGTGCGGGTCCGGGATGTTGATCCCCGGTGAGAGGTGGCCCAAAGCCAGTTCGGTGGCGCCCGCGGCAGCCAGCGCAAAGGTCGGATCGATGTAGCGCAGCCGGGTGGGTTCGGACAGGCAGAAGTTGAGGGGTTTCTTGCCGTTCAGAACCCGGCCCGTCGGCACGAGTGGGCCGAACTCGTCCTCGACCCCCATGTTGGCGAGCACCGCACCGCTGTGCAGCAGGTCGGATGCGAACGGTGCTACCGCCCCCGCCTCGCCGGTTGCGGTGACGATGCACCATGCCGAGCGGACAGTCTGTCGAACCGCTTCCCTGTCGTCTGCAGCCACGAACTGGATCGAACCCTCGGTGCCCACGTCCGGGTGTCGATCGATGACCACCACGTCGGCGCCCTCGGCGGCGCATCTCCGCGCGACCCCGCCGCCCACCTTGCCGCCGCCGAACACCACGATGCGCCGACCGGCTATCGCGGGATACCCACTGTGCGCCAGCCCCCGGACGAACCCGTCGCCGGTCCCCAGCGAGTTCTCGATCAGCTTGATACTGCCGGCGTCGACCAGGAACACCGGCTGCGGACAACTCCGGTAGGCGGAAACGCCACTCTGAGTGAGTTCGACGTACCCGAGGCGGCTTTCGACGCCTGCGAGGACACCCGCGCAGTCCATGACGATGTCCGGGTCGACACCCCTCGGATCATCCGTGACGCGGACACTCCACTGCGGCAATCGTTCGACGGTGGCCGGGTCGTGAGGCATGACCGGACCGGGAGTGAAGACAAGTTCCGCCCCTGACTCCATCAGCGTCAGATACAGCGCGAGAGTGTTGGGCCACGTCGGGAAGGCCACCAGGATCCGCAGACCCGCCAACGGGCGGTTCGCAAGGCCTCGCCGACCCCACTCGTTCAGGGCTGGGAAGTCGGCGATCGCGAAGTGGGCGAGCACCTCGTCGCGGAGGCCACCCCGACGCGCCGCAGTACTCATCGACGCAACTTCCGCTCCACACTCACCACCTGTTGGAATGTGGGTCGATTCTGGAACGGGAACGCTCCGGGCTTGTTGATCGCGGCCGTGACCCGCGGGCGGTTGCGATCCCAACACGCCGGCGTCGGCTCATCGGTGCAGGCGCCCTTTCCGTACATCTGCTCCG
>CAZCRC010000049.1:0-10620 GCA_964500995.1 uncultured Actinomycetes bacterium | reverse complement strand
CACTCGGCACCACGACCTACACCGGCTTGGTGATGTTCACCGCGCCGGTCGACGGACAGTACACCCTGACCACAGAATCCGGGGGCGCGTCCCTCGCGCTCGCGCCACCGGCGCTGCAGACGGTGGGTCAGACGTTCGCGTCGCTGGCGTGGATCGGACTCGGCGCCGTCCTGCTAGCCGTAGGAACCCTGTGGCTCGTCGTACTGCTGATCCTGTACCTCACCAATCGGTCTGAGGCAGGGGATCCGTAGAACCGAGCGTGCCGGCCAGTTCTGCGGTCGGTCAGCCGCCACCCACGGAGTCGAAGAGTTCCAGGGCTTTGGGGGTGTCCCATTTGACGGCCTGCTGGCCGCCGACCCAGTAGGAGTCGGACTCGATGGGGACCGTGGTCTGCTCGCCCATGCCGGCGGAGATCATGCCCATGGCCAGCGCCATCCGCGCGTCGGCCACGAGGCCAGTGCCTTCGTCGACA
The DNA here is from genome assembly GCA_964500995.1 of uncultured Actinomycetes bacterium. GTDB lineage: Bacteria > Actinomycetota > Actinomycetes > S36-B12 > CAIWTL01. The sequence goes on along the minus strand of CAZCRC010000049.1, from coordinate 10,148 downwards.
GTGAGCGATGACGCTGCCGCACGGTCCACCGAGAACATCTTGAACGGGTTGAGGAATGTCAGCGGGCTCGCGGACTTGCTGGCCACGGCCTTGATGAACTCCTGCTGCCGCTCCGCGCGACCGAGATCGCCCTTGGGGTCGGCGTAACGCATCCGAACGTAAGCCAACGAGGTGGGACCGTCCATCGTCTGGCAGCCCTTGTCGACATTCAGCCCGGAGTTCTTGTCGTTGTAGTTGTCAGCCGGGCACAGCGTCACTCCGCCCAGGGAGTTGGCGATGTCGGAGATCCCGAGCATCCCGATCTCGACGTAGTGGTCGATGTGGACACCAGTGGTGTTCTCGACGGTCTGAATCAGCAGCGGCGGGCCACCGATGGCGTAGGCGGAGTTGATCTTTCCGTCAGCGTTGCCGGGGATCGGGACCCACGAGTCGCGGGGCAGCGAGATGAGTGTGGGGGTACCGAGCAGGGGAACGTGCAGCAGCATGATCGAGTCGGTCCGCTGGCCCTCCGTGCTGCCGGTGTGGAGTTCCTTCTGCTGCTCCCGGGTCAGTTCCTCACGACCATCCGACCCCACCAGTAGGTAGTTCGATCCGGCGGTGTCCGGGATCTGATCCACCGGCATGGCATCGATCTTGTTCACGTTGAGCGCGAAGTACGCGACCAGTGCCGTGATGTACGCGAGCAGGCCGACGAGGACATATATCAGGATCCGCTTGGCCCGGCCCCCCTTGCGTGGCTTGCCCGGCGAACCGGGGCGTGCCGGGCCGGTGGGCGGAGTGGCTCGGACGGGCGGGGGCGCTGCCATCTGCTCAGCATGGGGCACGGCATGGCTCGGCGGAAGCACCTCGGTGGCGGCTGGGGACGGCGGAGTCGCGGCCGGCACACGGGGCGGAGTCGGCGGCGGGGGTGGATCGCGGAACAGGTCGGAGAAGTCCGACAGGCCGGTGTCGCTGACCCGGTCGTGGCGCGGCGTTGTGCTCGGCGACGTGGGGGTCACGGAGGCCGCTGGCTGTGTCGGCGGGCGCAGCAGGTGCTCGAACTCGGGCGGCACCGCGCCCGATGGCTTCTGCTGGTCAGTCATGCGTCCCAGTGTGCCCCCGTATCGGTCGGTAAACCGGACCGGGAATCGCCGTGACCGCCTTGAGATGTACGAGCGAGATCAGAGATTCGCAGAGCGGCGTTCGGCCGATCAGGGGACAGCAGGCTCAATACCGGTCCGGGCCGCGCCGACACCCCCTGTATGAGGTGGCGGACTCTCTGGTGCACCGTCGCGGCCAGCGCGATGTTGGCGACGCCTGCCATGGCCTCGGCGCAGGACCCAGCCGACCCCGCGGGGAACGTCACCCCCACCGCTTCGGTCGCCGACGCCGAGTGGCAGGTGCCCCACGAATCCGTGACCCAGGCTCCCGCCGTGGTGGCAGACGACGTCGGCGGCAAGGAGCGGGCCCGAGTCGTGGTCCTCAGCCAAGATGGGGGCAGCCTTGACGTCACCACGGTCGCGACCCGGGGAACCGCCGACGCGGTGGCAGCCGTCGCGCAGGCGCAGGCAGATCCCGACACGCTGGCAGTCGGAGTGGACTCCCGGGTCCACGCCCAGGCCACCGATCCGCTGCGGCCCCGGCAGTGGGGACTCGACATGGTGGCAGCCGAAGCTGCGTGGCCCATCGGAACCGGACAAGGCGCGGTCGTGGCGGTCATCGACTCCGGGGTGGATGGCTCACACCCTGACCTTGCCGCGGCCATGGTCCCGGGCAAGAACACCCGCACGGATCGGGGGGACTACAGTTCGGCGGCCAGTGACGACAACGGCCACGGCACCCACGTCGCGGGGATCATCGCTGCACGCGCCAACAACGGCAAAGGCATCGCGGGCGTTGCTCCCGCGGCCCAGATCATGCCCATCAAAGCGTTGGATGCCGACGGCAGTGGGTGGATGGCGGACGTCATCGAAGGCATCGTCTGGGCGGCCCAGAACGGCGCGGATGTGATCAACATGAGCCTCGGTGGTCCCGACGCGGACTTCTCGGCGAACGCTGTCGAATATGCGCAGAGCCGGGGTGTGGTTGTGGTGGCAGCGGCGGGTAATGAGGGGTCCAACACGCCGATGTACCCGGCGGCACTGCCCGGGGTGGTGTCCGTGGCCGCCCTTGACGACGACGGTTCCGTCGCGAACTACTCCAACTACGGTGACACGATCGACATCGCCGCGCCCGGCACTCAGATCGTCTCGACGGTGCCCGGCGGGTACTCGGCGATGTCCGGGACGTCCATGGCGGCGCCGCACGTAGCGGGTGTGGCCGCACTGATCCGTGGCTACGCACCGAATGCCGATGTCATGTCGGTGTTGGCCAAGACCGCCGTATCGGTCGCGAAGGGCCGCCAGTACGGCGCCGGTGTGGTCGCCGCCGATGCAGCACTGCGGGCGCTGTGCGCCACCTGTGGGAACACGCCGGCAGCCACTGATCCCACCGCCCCCGCAGTCGAGGCTCCGGCCAAGGCCCTCCCCTCTGCCCAATCGATCAAGGCACCCACCCGGGTCAAGGCCAACCGCAGCAAGGCCCTGTCGCGCCGGACGCTGCAGGGCACCGCAGCCGCATGGCGGTCGCGTACTCCCAGCAAGTGCAGTGTCCAGCGGGTGGGCGATGGGTTGCGTGTCACTGGCAGGAAGCCCGGCACCTGTCGGCTGCGCGTGACAGCGCCCAGCACCACGACGCTGGCTGCGTTCCGGGCGACAGCAGCGATCCGGGTCACCGGTCGCTGACCTTGCGTCGTATAGCCTCCCCGAGAAGCCGGCCACGCCATGAGGACCGGGGATCAGGGAGTACCGCATGCTGTTGTCGGATCGCGATATCCGCAGCGAGATCGCCGCGGGCCGGGTGGCTGTTGAGCCGTTCAGCGAGCAGATGGTCCAGCCGTCGAGCCTCGACGTGCGCTTGGACAAGTACTTCCGGGTGTTCGAGAACCACCGGTATCCCCACATCGACCCGGCCGAGGAACAGCCGGACCTGACCCGCATGGTCGAAGCGACCAGCACCGAGGCATTCATCCTGCACCCCGGGGAGTTCGTGCTGGCGTCCACGTATGAGGTCGTGACGCTTCCCGACGACATCGCCGGTCGGCTGGAGGGCAAGTCCAGCCTGGGTCGGCTCGGCCTACTGACGCATTCGACCGCGGGGTTCATCGACCCGGGATTCAGCGGTCACGTGACGCTGGAACTGTCGAACGTGGCCACCCTGCCCATCAAACTGTGGCCGGGCATGAAGATCGGCCAGCTGTGTCTGTTCCGGTTGTCGTCCGCGGCGGAACACCCCTACGGGTCGGCCAAGTACGGGTCGCGGTACCAGGGCCAGCGGGGACCCACCCCCAGCCGATCGTTCCTGAACTTCCACCGCACCGAGGTCTGATCGACTCCGCCGACTGTGGGAAGTCCACAGATCCGGTCGCGACACCGGGGTGACGGTCGCAGCATTTCGGTATGCCGAGGTGCTACGTTCCCCAATTGACGGGTGCGCCACCGCATTCGTAACGCCTCGCCGCGGGTCCCCACCTCGAACGGGCCCCTGACCGAAGGAATGTGTCATGAGCGACACCACCCCGCCGCCCCCCGGCCCCGACAACATCCCTGGTGGTGGCACTCCGCCGCCGCCTCCCCCGCCGCCCGGTGCGGGTGCCACCCCACCACCACCGACGCCGCCTGCCGGTGGGCCGCCCCCGCCGTCGGGGTTCGGTGGTCCCGGTGCCCCGCCGCCCGGACCCATGCCCGGCGGCCCCCAGCCCGCTGGCGCGCCCCCGGCCTACACGGTCAGCGACGCCTTCAACTACGGCTGGAAGAAGTTCCAGGAGAACATCGGCCCGTGGATCCTGGGCATCCTGATCCTGTTCGTCGGCTTGGCCGTCATCCAGTTCCTCTACAACCTGATCTTCAGCGGCCTGTTCACGGCCAGCGCTGAGACCCGGATCGACCCCGTCACCGGCCAGGTGATCCTGGTCAACTCCGGCGGAATGTGGCTCACGTTGATCGGTGCCGTGGTGCTCGCCATTCCGATGGCGATCCTCGGCATGATCGTCCAGGCTCAGATCGTTCGTGCCGGATTGGGTACGACCGAGGGCAAGATCGAACTGGGCAAGTTCTTCGAGACTCGACTGCTCGGGCCGGTCATCGTGGCCTCGATCATCGCGGGCCTGCTGACTCTGGTCGGCGTGATCGCCTGCTACGTCGGTGCCATCATCGTGGCGTTCTTCGTGCAGTTCTTCGCGTACTTCGTCTTGGACCAGGACGCCAAGCCGTGGGAGTCGATCAAGTCCAGCTTCTCGTTCGTGAACCAGCACATCGCGAACATCATTGTGCTGTTCCTGGCCAGCCTGGTGGCCGTCGTCATCGGTGCGCTGCTGTGTGGTGTCGGACTGCTCGTGGCGTACCCCGTGGTGGCCATCGCGCACGCGTACACCTACAAGGTGCTGACCGGTCAGCCGGTGGATCCCATCCGCGCCTGACCCCACCCGTGCCGGACAGCCCTCGAACCTCCAAGGTTCGGGGGCTGTCTCACGACCTGACCCTCTGATCCTTGGAGTGACCCCGTGAGTCAGCTGCCACCACCCCCCATCGGAGATTCCGCTCCCCAGCCCGGGCCTGCCCCCAGCGGCTATGCGGTGGGGGATGCCTTCAACTACGGCTGGCGCAAGTTCCAACAGAACCTCGCGCCCTGGCTGCTGGCGTGCCTGATCGCGATCGGCGTCATGGTGTTGCTGTGGGTGCTGTTCATCCTCATCGCGGGCGCGATCGGCTTGGCCAGCACCACCACGATCGAGACCGCCTCGGGCGGCACGATCTACCGCACGGACACTGCGGGCGGCGTGGGCGTGACGATCGTGACGATCGTCTTCACGGTGCTCTCCGCTCTACTGGGCTGGATCATCTCGGCTCAGTTCGTCCGTGCCGCGTTGGGCGTCACGGAACGCGGCGTCATCGACCTGGGCATCTTCTTCAAGAAGGAGTTGCTGGGACCCGTCATCGTGGCAGCGTTCCTGCTCGCGGTCATCCAGTTCGCGCTCGCGGTGATCGGGGTCGTCCCGCTGATCGGCTGGCTGATTCAGTTCATCGGCTCCATCGTCGTGACGTTCTTCGCGCAGTTCTACGCGTACTTCGTCCTGGACCAGCAACAGGCGCCGATGGAATCGATCAAGTCCAGTTTCTCGTTCGTCAACCAGCATCTCGCCACGATCATCGTCTTGTTCCTCGCCAGCATCGTCGCCATCGTGATCGGTGCCCTGCTGTGTGGCATCGGATTGTTCATCGCCATCCCAGTCACCGTCATGGCGCATGCCTACACGTACCGGGTTCTGCGTGGGGAGCCGGTGGCGGCCTGACCCGGCCGGCGGAGTGTGCTGGCGAGGGATCACTGGTTACGGTGGAGCATGACCGAGACCGAGACCCCACGGGATACCGGGCTGCGACGCGGCCTGCTCGTGGGCGGTGGCCTCGCGGTGGCAGCAGGAGCCCTGCTGACGGCCCCGGCCGTGTTGGGGGTCAACGTGATCCCGCCGTGCCCGTTCCGCACCCTGACCGGCCTCGACTGTCCGCTGTGTGGCGGCACCCGGGCGACACGGGCGTTGCTGACCGGAGATGTGTCCGCCGCGGTTGACTACAACATCTTGGTCCCCGTCATGGCGCTCGTGGCGTTGGTGCTGGGGCTGTGGTGGCTCGCGGCTCGCTCGTCGGCGGCCGTGTCCTTCGACGGCGTCCGGGCGGCGGTCAGCACCAAGGCGGTATGGGTCGGGGTCGCGGTGGTGGCCGCTGTGTTCTGGCTGGCCCGCAACCTGCCCGCGTTGGCTTACCTGAACTCGGGTGGTCCGGGCACGTGACCCGGACCACCACCTCGATGCTGCCTGGCGGCAGATGATCCCGTCAGGGTTTCGGCGGCACGAAGGGGTAGTCCTTGCCGCCCCACGACTTACCCACCTGGGCCGAGGGGTAGATGAGTTTGTTATACGGGTACAGGCCCCACTGGTAGCAGGCCGGGTTCTCCGGGAAGGAGACGAAACTCTTCTGGACGTACTGGAAGCCACAACCCTCTTGCGTGGGCAGTTCCGTGGAGCCGGCTGGCGGTAGGGTCACCTTGCCCGGCGCCGGTGGCGGATTCAGCTCCGTGTCGCCCGCCTTCGGGCTGTTGGTGACCGGTTTCGCCGGCGTCGGCAGGTACGGCGAGCCGTTCGTCTCGTAGAACGTGGCGGCGTTCGCATCGAACTGAGGGATGATCTTGTAGCAGATCTTGGCAGTGACGCAGTATTCCTTGTAGGACGTCACCCGGGGGAAGACGTACCACGAGGGCTTCTCGTTCTGCAGCGGGTTCTTGAACGTGTGCACCGTCTGGGTCTTCCCGCAGTCAGGAGTCAGATCCTTACCGGCGAAGCGGTCCGCTGCGAAGTCCAGGATTCGACCGCCCGCCAACTGGTAGTCGGGGTTGGCGTCGGTTCCCATGTTGTTCGCGAAGGGGAAGGCGAGGACGTTCAGGTGGTCTGCCGCCTGGAAGGCGTCCGTGGCCGGCGGGTTGGGGTTGGCCACCCCGGTGGCCACCGGGGTCCAGTAGGCACTCAGATCAGCCCCCGAGTCGCAGAAGTTCTCCTGCATCGCGGCGTTGACTTGTGACAGCACCACCTGGTCGGCGGTGCCCGAGATCAACTGCGTGGGCATGTCCTTGGGGTAGGAGTTCATCTGGCCCTGATCGATGACCGGGGTCTGGGAGTTGAAGATCTGACCCCAGTTGTAGAACGCCTGCTGGTTCGCGGGCGCGTTCGGGTCCTTCATGAATGGGGTGCCCTCGCTGGTCAGTCCGCCTGGGAAGTACTTGTAGCTGGCCGCGAACGCCTGCGTGGTGCAGTAGCTCTCGTACTCGGCGAGGACGTTCGGGTTCGGTCCGAACGGGTCGACCGCGTTGCTCAGGGTGTTGTTCTGCAGAGCGAACTGGGGCAGGTAGCCCACCCAGGTCTGGATGATCTCCGGACCGATGACCCAGTTGGCCTGGTTGTCCCATGAGACATCGACCAGTTTGTTGAGGTCAGTCGCTGGCGCGATGGAGATCACGCCCTTCAAGTTCATCCCGGTGTTCTGGGCGAAGTCCTTGCGCTCGGAGGCACCGGTCCACAGGGCGGCATGGCCACCCTGACTGTGGCCGGCCACGATGAACCGTTGGCCGGCCTGGCTGAGCCCGGGCCAGCCGCGTCCATTCTTGGCATCGTCTTGCAGCGCCTGAGCGGCGTAGTAGACGTCACGGGCTTCTTGCGGGCCAACGGCATAGGTCTTGAGGTTCTGGTTGATGTCCAGCGAGTCGACGGCGATACCGAGGTAGTCCGGCATCACGACGACGTAGCCCTTCTGGAGCATCTGGTCCAGGAAGAAGACGACATCAGTCAAGTTGATGTCCATGCCGCCTGGGCCCATGGTGGTTTGGCCGGTGGCCCCGTTGGTCGACGGGATGCTCTCGGTGCCCCGGGAGATGGAGCACTTGTCCTCTTGCCCCAGGGTGGGGTGAGCCCACACGACGACGGGAGCGTTGTCCTTGACGCCCGGGGGGACGAACAGCAGGCCCGTGGCTGCGACCGTTCCGTTCTGTACGGAGCCGCCGCCGTTCTGGTTGGGGTACCAGCGCTCGGTCGTGTACATGATGCGGTACTGCTTGCCCGGGATCGGGCAGTCCGCGCGGGCGGTGCCGTCGGTGACGCACTTCGGCGGCCCGGCCGCCGGGTCGCCGACCTGCGGCAGGACCAGGGGCTGAGTCGGATCGATCGGGTTGGGGAGTTTGAGAGTCGGGTAGGTGAGTGGGTACTCCTGGGCCTTGACGATCTGCCCGGTCTTGTTGGGAAGCTTGAGAGGAACCGCGAACAAGGCGTCGCCCTTATCGGTGAAGTTGCGCGTCACCACCTCGCTCTTGACATCCGGGAAACCGGTGACCGCGACGCGCAACTTAACGTCACCGGTCTCCGGGACGCTCATCACGAGTTTGGCCTTGCCGTCGTTGCCGGTGTCGTTGGCGCCACCGTAGAGGTCATCCCAACCGGCACCGGTGTTCTCCTGCAACCGGACCTGGACATTGACCGCTGGATCGACGGTGACGGGTACGTAGTACTGCTTGTCCTGGGACAACTGACCGTCGGGCCAGTCCGCGGTGACGTTCTTCGGCTCGACCGGCGGGGGAGGCGGAGGGGGAGGTGGGGTGGGACCGGGACCGGGAGTGGGTACTGCTTGGACCGACACCACCCGGCTCTTCTTCTTCTTGTCGAACATCCGGTACTTGAAGGTGCCCTTCTTGCCCAACTGGACCTTGACGCTGGCCTTGCCGGACTTCTTGGTCACCTTCGTGCCGGCGCCGTACCACTTCGTGCTACCGGGGAACTTCTGCTGGAAGCCCACGTGCGCCTTCTGTTTGGGCTTGACCTGTCCGGACAGTTTGACAATTCCGTCGACCCCCACCTGCCTGTGGTTGGCCTTGAGGGTGACCTTCTTGACCTTCTTGTTCTTCTTCTTGGCTGCCACCGATGCCGGGTTGGCCGCGCTGAGGTCAGCGACCTGAGGGGGCGTGCTGGTCGGCGCTGCCATCGCAGGAGGAGCCAACGGAAGCACCAGGACTGTCGCTACTGCCAATGGAACTAGTCTGCGCCGCATGGGTGCCCCTCACATGATGATCACCGTCAGACTGCATTCTGATCATGTACGGGTAGGGCTGTCCTGCCGAGAAGCAAACTGCCCGATCTTCCCAGCAGGAGGATCGGGCAGTTGAGCGGTGAGATAGGTCAGGCTTTCGATTCTTCCGTCTTGACCGACTCCAGCATCAGGGCGGCGAGGTCGACGACCTCGACATCCTGGGCGCCACCTTCCTGCTGTCGCACGGTCACGCCGTCGTTGAGCATGACAGAGCAGAACGGACAAGCGACGGCCACCTTGCTGGCTCCGGTGCCGATCGCTTCGTCGGCCCGGTTCTGGTTGACCCGGGTGCCGAGCGTCTCTTCCATCCACATGCGCGCGCCGCCGGCGCCGCAGCAGAACGACTTCTCGCCGGTCCGCTCCATCTCGACCAGGTTCGCACCGGGCAGGGATTCGAGCAGCACCCGTGGGGGTGTGTAGACCTGGTTGTGGCGACCCAGGTAGCACGGGTCGTGGTAGGTGACGGTGTCCTCGACCCGGTTGACGGGCACCAACTTGTTCTCGTACACCAGCGAGTGCAGCAACTGGGAGTAGTGCACGACCTCATAGTTGCCACCGAACTGGGGGTACTCCCGACCCAGGGTGTTCATGCAGTGGGGGCAGGTCACGACGATCTTCTTGGCGCCGACCTCGTTGAGCACCTCGACGTTCTGAACCGCCTGCATGTAGAAGAGCGGCTCGTTGCCCGCGCGTCGCGCGGCATCGCCGGTGCAGCTCTCGCCATCGCCCAGCACCATGAACTCCACGCCCGCGGTGTAGAGCAACTCGGCCACGGCCTTGGTCGTGGCCTTGGCTCGATCCTCGTAGGCTCCGGCGCAGCCGACCCAGAACAGGTACTCGACGTCGTCGGGGATCGTCTCCTCACCCTCAGCGCCAAAGACTCGAACCGGGAAGTCCACCTCGTCGATCCAGGCGTTGCGCAGGTTCGCGTTCATGCCCCAGGGATTGCCCTTGTTCTCCAGGTTCTTGAACAGCCCGTTCAGTTCGCTCGGGAACTCGGTCTGGATCATGACCTGATGGCGGCGCATGTCCACGAAGTGGTCGATGTGCTCGATGTCGACGGGGCACTGGTTCACACACGCGCCGCACGTGGTGCACGACCACAGCGCGTCGGTGTCGATGACGGGTCCCTCGTGGGAGCGGTGCCCGGCGGCGTCGTACCCGTCGGTCTCGCGAAGCGGGTCGAAGTCGCGGGGGCCGACCAGTTCGCGCTGGGCCTCGGCCTGGACCTTTTCGGGCAGCTTGGCCAGCACGTCTTCGTCGATCTCGCCGAACTCGGGGTTCTTGCCGTCGTTGGCCTTCTGCGCGGCCAGTGTGTAGGGCGCCTTGGTGAAGGCGTGATCACGCAGGTTCATGATCATGAGCTTGGGCGACAGCGGCTTCTCTGTGTTCCACGCCGGGCACTGTGACTGGCAGCGACCGCACTCGGTGCAGGTCGCCATGTCGAGC
>CAZCRC010000048.1:0-10659 GCA_964500995.1 uncultured Actinomycetes bacterium | reverse complement strand
GGCTACTCAGGCTGCCGCAGGGGGTGCCGGTCGAATCATGATCCGGTGCCCGTCCGGCCGCGAAGCTCAGTCCTCCTGGTACACCGAGTTCCCTGCGGGGCAACCGTTCAGCGTCTGATCCGGTGTGTAGGTATAGCTGAACGGACCCGAACCGTTGGTGGCCATCGGGTTGTTGATCGCGAACCACAGGTAGACGGCCGTGCTCCCGTACGAGTACATGACTCCTGTGGTCGATGCCCCATACAGCGTGCCTTCAGAGACGTAGATATCACCCGCGAATGACTGAGTTCCGCTGGGCCAACCACCGCTCGGCTGCGTGATCCAACCAGTGTCATACCACCGCACCTCTTGGTTGGCCTGGTTGTAGAGCGCCAGGCTGCCGACAGCTCCGCTCATCTGCAGTTGGAGTGTCCACCCAGTGGCAGCGAGGTCCACCGGCGGCCCGGCGGTGCCCGTGACCGGTCCCTTAGCCATGGACACGGTGAACGGGTTCATCAGTCCGTCTCCGGGACACTGAGGCAGCGTTCCCGGTGTCGTGACGGTTGCCACTTGCTCACTGCCGAAAGTGAAGGTCGACAAGGATGGCCACGAAGGCGGGGTACTTGGCGCCTGCCCCTGGACGGCGTTGGGATCGCTGTAGTTGACGGTTCCGTCGCCACACAGACCGCTGTTCGTGCCATTGAGGGTCAACGCCGGAAGATACGTGTACGTGGGGCTCGTCACACCGTCGTCGATTTGGTCCTGAATCGCGTTGTCTGCCGAGAAAGCCAAGTAGATGACCTCGTCGGAATTCCGCCCGGACTGGAAGAGAACACCCTCGTGGCTCGCGTTCAGTAGGTAGCCCTCATAGGTCAGCGAATCAGTGCCCTGCACCCACTCGGTGCCGCTCCACTGGACCTGCTGGCCAGACGCGTTGAAAGCATTCAGGTTGAACACCTCATCGCTGACGGCTTCGAGCTGGACATACCCGCCCTGGGGTATCTCGACGACACCTGCGACGTCCGTGGGGATGCTACCTACGTTGGTCGTTGCGGTGATCTCAGCTGGCCCGACGGGATCACCGATCGTGCAACTGGTCGTCCCCGACGAGACACTGACGTCGAACGCCTGCTTGGACGTGAACTCCACGTTCGTCAGGTCATAGGGGTCCCAGCCCGATTTCCAGCCCGGGCTGAGGTTGTTAGTGCTGGCCTCGGTATAGCCGTTGTCGCTCAAGAACGATGGCGGCAGCGACTCCCACGGGATGCTCTGCTGCGACATGAAGTCGTATAGCGACGTCTGCCCGGTGAAGTCGCCGTAGCCGCAGTCGAACGTGAACCCGCTGGCGACCTGGCTCTCCAGGATTGGCATTGGCACCGGGGCGTCATACCAGGAGTAGTTCTTGATGCTGTCGAAAGCCTCAACGTTCACGAACCCGTTCGAGGTCTCATTCACCTCGCGCATCGTCGCCCCGAACAAGCGCCAGTTGGTGTCCAGAATGACCCAGGCCCAGTTCTCGGGCGACGGATTGGGCACCTCGGGGATCTGCACCTCCCAGGTCGCTGTCGTGTTCTGTGTCATGCACGACTCGCTGGGCAGGTAGGTGTCAGACAGCCCCTGTGCCTGCGCGGTGTAGACCGCACTACTCCACCATTTGGCCATCGGCGACGGCGGCAGGGTCGCGGTCACCTCCAACTGGGAGTAGGTGTCCAAACTGGATGTCGTTTCACCGACGGTGGCGGACCCGTTGGTCGGGACGACGGCAAAGGCGCTACTGGCTTGATTCGCAGTGTAGGAACCGGGCCACATCTGGTCCATGATCCATTCGACGTCTCCGACGTTTGGGGTCTGGCCAGCATAGATGGATGGGTAGTAGCCACCTTCCCATCCGGGCACTCCCACGGCATCTGCTATCGCGTCCTGGTAGCTGAAGAGGTTTGCCATCCAACCGAAGTTGTTGCCCTGGTACATCGCGCTGTTCCAGTTCCAGCTATTCGGGTTCGTGTTCTGATTCGCCGAGACCAGACTCATGGGCGCACTGACCTGCTGCGGTGGTTGCGGGTGGTACTCACTACCCCCCAGGAAACTGGCATCGACGTCAATCGAGATCGTGACGCTGACGTCGATCGAGAACAGCCACAAGTCGATGTCCATGTAGCCAGTGATCGAAATCGCCAGGTCCTGGTTTCCCGTCACCGCGGGGTCATACTGAAATGCCAACTCGACCCCGAAGTCCACGATCCACAGGTTCATGTTCACGCTGAACGAACCGGTCAATGTCTGCACGCCACCGTCGGAGTAGTCGAGCGTGAACGATGCCGCCGATTCGAAGACCAGGATCTTGACATCGCCGCCGATCGAGACGTCCAGCGTGTTCAGGTAGAACGTCCCACTGTTGATCCCCGCATCGACGTCCAGATCCACCCACACCTCACTGGTGAAGATGCCGAACAGGTTCTCCTCCATGGACCCGTCGAACTGGATGTCGATCGACGACTGCGTGGCACTCAGGTCGACGTCGACCGTGCCCGACACTTGCACGATGATCGTCGACCAGAGGTTCACCCCACCTGAGAAGTTCAGGTCGAAAACCCCCTCCGAGGGCGCGAAGTCCAAGTCGATGACGGTCTGCTGCATATCCAGACCGGCCAGGTTGAAGCCACCGACGGTGGCATCGATGTCGGCACTGAACTCCGGGTCGATCTCGACCATGCCGTTGATGTCCACCTCAACGCCGAAGATGTAGCCATCGAAGTCCACCCCGAAGTTGCCGGTGATCTGGGTGCCGTCGGACTCCGTGCAGTTGCCGAAGGGGGCCAACAGGAGTTTGAAGTAGTAGGCCTCGAGGACTCCCGCGCCGCCCCAGTCGATTGCAGCGTTCGTGGTCTGATCGGGGGTTCCGATGGATAGCAGGAAGCACGGGGCGACGATTCCGACCGTCAACGAGAAATCGATGGGTGCGGTGGACGACAACCCGATCGGGCCGGCGATCGTTCCGGGCAATTCCACGTTGGTCGCCGAGATCGTGAGCGAACTGTTGAGTAGGGCGTCGAAGCCGATGACCGCAGCGATGCCCATTTGCTGGATGGTCAGGCCGGTGACACCGAACATGTTCGTGACCGGCTCATCCCCCTCGATGTTCGCCGTCAGATTCAGGCTGCCGCCGCCGTTGCTCGATCCGAACTGCAGCCCGATCGACGCGTCGAAGTCCATCGTCTGCTGGGTCATCGATCCGGCGCTGTTGCCCGGCGTGGTCAGCACCCCGTCGCAGTCGAACGAGATCTCTACGCTGTCCGAAGCCCCGACACTGACCTCGAAGTCCACCCCGATCGAGACCAACTCGAACGACGGTAGGTCCGTGGCGCTGCCCGCCACATAGGCGGACATGTCGACGATGCCGTCGATCGTCAGTCCGGAGAACGTGCCGTTCGTCTCGATGAGCTCGATCAGTACGGTGAACCCGGTGACGTCGTTGTTGAGGTACGTCTGCACCTGGCTCGGCAGCGCCATGGTGGCCCACATGGTGGGCGAGGTGGCCGGGATGGCCTGGTTGTCCGCGGTGGTGGCATAGGTCGAGTAGACGAAGTTGAGCGTGTCGGCCACGCCGGTCCCGTTCAGCTCCGAAACCGCTGACGACGCCAGCGTGCCCGTGAAGCAGTACCCGGAACCGGACGGGTTCGACGCGTCGCCGTCCTGGTACACCCCGGTGACCTGGAACGACACGTCGGACATGATCGTGGCCGTGGCGGTGAATCCGTAGACCGTCCCGGTGGTGTTCGGGGGAAGACAGACGTTGCCCGCCAAAGCGGGATCGGACGCACCGTCGTTGGCGACGAAGAAGTTGACGGCCGTCAACTGCGCCTCGGACGGACCAAAACCGGAACCGCCCAGTGAGAAGTCGGCATCGAACTTGCCGGTGGTGATGTCCACGTTCACGGTGGTGCTGACATCGATGGTGTCGGAGAACAGTTCCACACTGCCCGCAATGGCCAGACTCAACTGCAGGTCAGTGCTGTCGTTGGTTATCGACGCACTGGCCGTCGTGATGTCCAGTCCCAGGAACGAACTGACGTCGACGTTGCTGACGGACGCGGCGATGTCGAATGTCAGCGTCTTGTTGTAGGTGAACGTGCCCGACAACGAGGCGAGCGGCAGCGTACCCACCGTCGGGGTCGCTGTGGTGGTGATCGTGGCGGTCCAGTCCGTGGCGTCCGTGATGTCGGCGCTCACGGTGAAGTCCACTGACTCCGACCCGATCGTCGCGGTGACGCTCGCGGACAGCGTCAGCCCCGTGTTGGACCAATCCAACGACGCCGAGCCCAATGACACGTTGTTGAGCAACTCCAGTGACGATGTCGACATGCCCAAGTCGACGTCGTAGGTCATCGTCCCCGTGGATGAACGCGCGATGGAGCCAGAACCGTTGAACATGGCCTGGGATCCGTTGAGTCCCGTGACACTGATTGCGTTCTGCACCGCCACGTCGAGGCTGAACGATCCATCGGTGTTGAGGTCGCCGGTGATCGTGGCCTGCCCCTCGCTGGGACCAGTCGCCGTGGCAGCCACCGACAGGTCCCCCCCGCCAAAGGTCACGGTGAAACTGCTGGCGCTCCAGCCGTCGGGCAGTGACAGGAACGGGAAGGCTCCGGTCGCGGTCACACTGCCCGAGAACGAGCCCGTCCAGGTCGCCGTCAACGTCCCGGACACGTCAACAGCATCAGCTCCGGGCAACGCGATCGAGGTGACCGACGCCGTGATGCCGGTACTGGTCATGGTCAGGGTCAAGCCCGTCACTGTCGCGCCGTCCACCTGGAACGGGGCTGCTGTCAAGGTCATCGAGCCCGTGCTCCCCGTGCACGTGCCCGTGGTGTCGACTGCCGAGGCGGTCAGGGTGAGTCCCCCGATCGTCACGGTGTCATTCACCGCAATGTCGAACGCGTCGCACAGCGATGACGGAGTGATCGCCGACGCTGCCCGCACGCCGCCACGAGGGGCCTTGGACTTGACCCACGGCTTGGCCTTGCGCTGGATCACCAGGATCTCGCCCACATCGACGAAACGTCCCTTGTCCAACCGCATCCGCGCGGTGACATTGATCGGCTTCACCGCGTTCTTCTTGATCCGGCCGGTGATCTTCGAGCCGCGCTTCCCCTTGAGCACCTTTCCGTCCATCCGCCATACGACGTCGCGCAGCTTGATGCCCTTGCCGAGACGCAGTTTCCGCAGGTTCAACGTGACCCGCTGCCCCGGACGCACCATGCTCACACCAGGCTTGTTGACCCGCGCCCACGCCACTGCCTTGTTCCCCCGGGGGGTCAGCGGTCGGGGCTTGTGGTTCAGCCGTTGCTCGGCTTCGGCGGCACTCGGCGGCACGGTGGTATTCGTCCGCGGATCCCAGTCGGCGCGCTCCCCTGCGGGTTTCACCGCGACCTTGACGGTGTCACGGACGGTGGCTCCGCCGCCGGACGCCGTCACCTGGAACTTCAGCGTCCGCGGCTTCGAGACGCGGGGTGGAGTGAACCGGGCGCCGGCATTGACATCGCTGACCGACCCCGACTGGGGACCGACCCAGGTGACCTTCGGACCGGACAACTGCCGCCAGCGGTAGTGCACCTGAGTGCCCTCGGTGGCACGCAACTGCGCCATCAGTTGGGTCTTGATCCCCGATGCGGAATGGACCATCTTATTCGTCGTCGATGCGCTCACCCGCAGCGGCGCAAGCCACGGGGAACGTTCGACGGTGCGATTGGAGACACGACGGCTGCCCTTGCCCTGCCACGAAGCCACGGCCACAAACGGCGCCTGCGACGCCTTTCGGCCCTTACTTCGCAGCAGCACCGTGACCGGGGGGACGGTCTTCTTGGGCTTCAGTTTGCCCTGCCAGCGACAGGACGCAGCGGCGCACCGCCACCGCTTGGCGTGTTTGATCTTGGTGATCCTGGCGTGAGCTGGCGGCTTGAGCGCCACCCGCACCGCTGTGGCAGCCCTGGATCCGCCATTGCCGACGCGCACCTGGTACCGGCCATCGCCGCCGATACGGGCGGGACCGAGTTGTTGTACCTGGGCCGTGACCATCGCACGTCGTGAAGGTGCAAGGATCTGTTTGGCGGTCTTCGGCTTCTTGTTCGTCGCCTGCTTCATGGGGACAAGCGACGTGTCCTGCCGGAACCTGCCGCCGGAGTACCGACTCCACCAGGCCGCGCGATGGGCCTTAGCGCCCTCAATGCGGGGCCACTTGCGGACATCGGAGTTTCGCAGCAGCCACAGCATGCCCAGAGCCGGGGCGCGCTGGCCGATTGTGACCTGCCGTTGCAGGGTGCAGTCGCCCGAGTTGCACTGCCACCCCCGGCCCTTGACTCGCACGCCGCCTTTCAGGCGCGGCGGTACCAAGCCCTTCACGCGCAGGTCCGCGCCACGCTTGGCGCCGGACAACCGGTACGCCGCGACCTTGTGCAGCGCGGGCTGCCCCGCGGTCACCAGCGCGCCACCCTCGCGGGTCACGAAGAACTCGTCCGGGGTCTTCGTGCGAGCCAGCAGGAAGAACTGCTCATCCCCACCCGATACCGGGGCGCCACCACGCAGCAGGGTGGCCGTCACGGCATGACGCCCGGGCGTGAGCTTCCTGCCGCCTCGCAGCACCACGGCCGTCGTTCCCTCAGAGCCCTTGGGTCGCCGCAGGGCGCAGGTCACCCCACCCGAGTCGGCCTGACACGCAGTGACCGGAGCCCGGTTCTCCTTGGCCACGGACAGCGGAAAGCCAGCGGGAGCGACAGTGACCGACCGCGGCAGCCCGGTGAATCGGACCGCAAGCGGTCCCCCGGCGTCCTCGCCGATCGTCCAGTTGCCAGCCCAGACACTCGAACCACCCGGACCCAGCCTCACCTCGATCAGGGGAGCGAGTCGGCGGAAGGGATCTCCGTTCGGTGTTGTCTCCGCCCAGTGCCACGTCGCTGAGTCAAGCGAACTGCCGGCTTTGTCGGCGACGGTCTCGGCACTGGCCGGTGGAGTCGACAGCAGGGTCATCAGCACGACAATCGGCAACAACACCCCGAGGCCGCGCCGAATCATCACGTCTCCCAGCTCCACCAGCCCCGCGGCTCATGCGTCCAGTGACCATTCGTACACGAATCGTAATGATCTTGTCCCTGGAATCGGCGGGGAGATTCCGACCAATGGCAGTAATCCGGCCTATTACACCTCGAGTTGCCTTGCGCCAGCAGTCGCGCGGCAGAACAGTTCCCGAACCTACTCGTCGTCGCCGGGCCACCCGAGGAACTCCTCGTCCACTGCTGCCGAGTCCCCGGGTTCCGCAGCCGCGCTGGCAGTCGCATCACCGACCAGATCGTCATCGAGAGGAACGTGCCGGACCGCGGTCTCGGCATCACCCGCGTCAGGGGTGACCACCTGACGGACGGTCTCGGCGAACTCCATCGCCGCCGCGGTGAGTCGTTCGACCGTCTCGGGGTTCACGGTTCGGGCGTGGGCGATCGCCTGGCAGACCGGGCAGTAGGCGCATTCGGGGGCGTCCCCGGGCTGCACCGGATGACCGCCCGACCCGCGCAGCAGCGTGAACGCTTCCATCATCTTCATACCGGCGCGCATGGTGTTGGGGTCGGTGACCAAGCGATCGCGCAGGACCTCGAACAGTCGGGCGGCCTCGGTCGCGGCGGTGCCCAGCGCATCGGGGCCGCCACCACCGTCCGGCGCAGTGTCGCCCTCGTGCCACCACGGCGTGTCAGTCATCGCTGTCGCCCCTTGTCTCGCGGCAAGAATCTCACCCGAAGCACCCCGTCGACCAGCCCCGCGCCCGCGATTCCGTAGCGCTGCAACGCGCTGGGCAGAGCGAGCACCCGGCGATAAGCACCAACGGTGATGATCAGTTCGTTGCCACGCTCCGCCAGGTCCACGTCACCTTTGGCGGCCAGGGGCAGTCGTAGGACGAGCACCAGTTGCTCCCCCAGACGCTCCAGTCGCAGCGGCTGCTCGACAGCCGGGAGGGACAGGGGATCACCGTCGGAATACACCGACCCGGCCAGTTCCCGAAGCTCCGCCACCCCGACCGGCTCACGGTCCTGGTACGGGACGGCCAGCAGCGGGATCGGGTCCAGATCCGAGCGGGCCTGCTCGAGCCGCTCACGTTGGGCAGCAGCCCAACCCGCCCGCCACTTGTCTCGGCCCTGCGGGAAGACCCGGTTGGCCAGGGCCCCGTCCACCCGGTACCCGTACAACGACAATGATGTGAGCGTGCGGCGGGCTTCGGCGAGCACCACCGAGTCGGGGGTCATCACCAACCGGACCGAGGCATCCTCCGACGTGAGGACATCGCGGACCTGCGCCAAGTCGGCGTGGAGCCGCTCGACGGCGTCCATCACGGAGGTGTCCGGCATCGGCACCCGAGTGGCCATCGAAAGGGGGGCTCGCAGTGCCGTCACCACGCGCCGCTCCAGCGGCCAGATCCGGCGCATGTACCACTCCAGCGCTTCGGGTAGCGCAAGCAGTCGCAGGGTCTCGGCGGTGGGAGCGCAGTCGAGAACGACCACGTCGTAGTCGCCCGAGCTGACCTTGTCGCGGACTTCGAGGAGTGCCAGGACCTCCTCCGCCCCCGGCAGCACGGTCAATTCCTCGGCGGACACGCTGTCCACGCCGGCCGAGGACAGAACCTTGAGCAGGTAATCCTGCACGGCTCCCCAGGACCGCTCCAGCAGCATCCGCGAGTCGATGTGTTCCAGCCACAGGTTCGGCGCCAGCGGCATCGCCTCACCCGGTGTCACGTCGGCGGCCAGCACGTCGGCCAACGAGTGGGCGGGGTCGGTGGACATCACCAGGGTCCGGCGCCCCTGATCGGCGCACGCCACCGCCGATGCCGCCGACAACGTCGTTTTACCGACACCACCTTTGCCGGTGAACAGCAGGACGCGTGTCACGATGCCGACTCGATGCGTTCCTTGAGACCCTTCAGCGCGGTTCGCACAATGACCTTCTCCGCCCGTCGTTTCAGCGCCCCGATGATCGGAACCGTCAGATCCATCGCCAGCCGGTAGGACACCAGGGTGCGCCGCGGCTCAAGGGTGTGACAGGAGTAGATCCCCCACAGACCGCTGACCGTCTGACCGCTGGTCAGATGCCACCGCACTTCCCGGTCACCCCACGAGTCGTAGCGGTAGACGTGCGTGTCGTGGATCGGGCCGGAGTCGAAGATCATCTCGACCTCACGGGGGTGCCCGTCAGGGAACGTGTCCAGAATCCGCGCGGAACTGACCCCCGGACACCACTGCGGGTAGTGATCGATGTCGGCGATCGTGGCCATGATGGCAGCAGGAGTTGCGTCGATCTCGAGCTCCGCCTGAGTCCGTTCCGCCATTCCCCGAGGGTAGCCCCGTCAGTCGATGGTCAGGGTGAACGGCCGCCGACGTGACCGGAAGTGACCCACGTTGATCACTTGTGTGCTGCCGAGCGAGATCCGAGGGAACTGCGGTTGGTGGACGTGCCCGTGCAGCACATAGCGTGGGCGCACGTCGCGGATGTATTCGCGCAGCCGCCGACTCCCCCGCTCCATCCGCCGGGCGACGACGTCGTAGGTCGCGTCCGGCACATCGGGCGGGATGTGGGTGCACAACACGTCGACCGGGCCCAACCGGTCCACCTTGGCGGCGTACTCCTCGTCGCTGATCTCGAACGGGGTTCGCATCGGCGTGCGCAGCCCTCCACCCACGAACCCGAACCGCAACCCGGCCACGGTGACGGTCTGCCCATCCAGAACCGTGTGGTCGGGACGCAGGTGGTCGGCCCACAAGGCGGGTACATCGACGTTGCCGTAGGTGAGCAGGCCGCCGGGCATCTCGGCGAACAGGGCCGCGTACTGTGCGTTGACCCGCTGCGAGATCACCGTCCAGGGGTCCGCCCCCACGGCCTCCCACAACTCCCGGCTGAACGCACGGGCCTCGTCGAAGCGCAGTTCGTAGCGAAGCCGGATGTATCGGCGAGCGTTGTCGGCTCCGAACGTGTCCGCGAAGATCCCGTGATCGGGGTCGTCGTAGTCCAAGAACAACACCAGGTCGCCCAGGCAGATGAACAGGTCGCAGTCCGCGCCCGCGGCTGCCAATCCGTCGGTGCGGTAGTGGACATCGGACACGACGTTGATCCTCATGAGGGTCGGTCCACCAGCCACGACAGCAGCACCATGATGATCGTGAGGACGGCGATGATGGCCACGGCACCGCCGATCATGATGGCGACCCTACGACCCCGGTCACCGGACCCCGCTGACAGCAGCGTCGGGGTGCTCTTGCGTTCCTCAGCCGCCAGCAGAGCGAGCCACGCGTCGGGGTCGACCGGATCCGGACCGGGCGCGACCGGCGGAGTCGTGGGCGGTGGCGCGGACATCCCCGGGGGCGGTGGCACGTCCACCACCGGAGGGGTGGTCGGCGGCGGGACACTCGTCGGCGGGGTCGGGTCGGGAGGAGCGGCAGTCGCATCGGCTGTGGTCACGGCAGTCAGGCAGAGCGAGCACCACTGGGCACCGGGAGCCAGGGTTGCGCCGCACTGCCGGCACCGCTGCGGGTCGGCCACCGGTCACCACGCCCCGTCGCCCGGGACCCGATCGCCCTCGAGTTCCCGCTTGAGCGCCCAGATCGTCTGCTTCCAGCGCAGCGCGTGGCGTCGCCGCAGCCGATCCGCGGT